>DASTZC010000112.1 GCA_035764505.1 Candidatus Polarisedimenticolia bacterium | reverse complement strand
CGCCGTACCATCCCATCCGATCGTCGAGCGTGCAGGTCCCGCTCTCGAAGCTCAGCAGCGATGCGGGGCAGATGAGCGGATTCTCGTCCACCTGTCCGTTCCCATCGTTGTCCAGCCCGTCCAGGTGCTCGGGGGCCAGCGGGAAGCGATGGTCGTTGGCATCGTCGAAATCGAGGCCGGTCCGCGCCAGCGCCGCGTAGCCATCCAGATCGAGGTCGGCGTTGTTCAGCTGGTACCAGACGCCGACATCCCCCGAGCTCACGAACGATCCGCCGACCTCGGGATGGAAGCAGGTGGTCTTCCGTCCCGCCACGTCATAGCCCGAGTACCCGACTTGCGGGAAGCTTTGCCGCGCCTTGTTCATGCGCAGCTGGAGATTGCGGGTGGGGTAGCTCCCCAGCAGGGCCGGGCTGGCGCGGAACTCCAGCAGGTAGTCGTAATAGGGGTAGCCGCGGAAGGAGAGCATCTTCGCCTTGGCGGAGGGGTCGGCCATGATGTCGGCGATGTTCATCCAGTTCATGCCGCCGAATTTCACCTGCACGCCGTAGTAGTCGGCATTGGGAATGGTGATGTTGTTGTTGCGGGAGTCGTACTTGACCCGATGCCCGTAATAGGTGGCGCCATAGATGGCGCGGTTGCAGGCCACCACGTTTCCCACGTACTGCGAGTAGGCCTCCTCGATCTTGAATTGCCCGATGGCGTGGATCTGCAGCCGGTCGTTGGTGTTCACGCCGTTGATCACCACCTGCTCCAGCGGCGCGCTCCCGTCGTTGCCCACCCGGAAGGCCGGCTTCACGTCGGGCGGAGGATCCAGATCGCGGAAATCGTCGGCGGTGACGTAGTAGAAATAGACGCGGTCCTCCGGCAGAAGGATCGTCGTCTCCAGGTTCAGCTGGGTCAGCGGCTGGGTCGCGAAGCGGAAGCCCACCACCCAGCGGCCATAGGCCGCCTGCTGCGCCGGCGTGAGCGAATCGAAGTCCTGATCGGCGTAGGCGTTGGTCTTGTGGTTGATGCGCTTCACGATCGGCGTGCCGTCGGGCATGTGGTCGAACTCGACGTTGGCGGCGCCGACGTACTGAATCAGCATGTCCTTGGCGGTGAGGCAGGCGCTGTTGGGCTGGAAGACCGCCACCTGGCCCCACTGGCGCGGCGTCGAGTCGCCATAGACGATCGAGATGCGGGCGTTCGAGCCGTTGATGCGCGAGATGCGCGTGGCGATGTCGTTGGTCGTGCCGCGCTCCACCGCCGAGAAGCCCCCGGCCAGCTCGAAGTCGAAGACCCAACCCTCGGCCATGTCGTTCATGATCTCGAGGGAATTGAGTCCCGACATCACCAGGGTGCGGGAGTCGGTGTCGTTGCCGGCGCCGTACCCGAGACGGAAGACGTCGGTGAAGTGGAAATCGCCGATGGCATGCTTGACCCCGGTGAAGGGGCTGTAGGCGACCACGGCGATGACCACGCTGGAGACATCCAGGTCGAGCGGATAATCCGACAGATTGTGCAGCGTCACCTGCCCGGTCACCTTGCCCGCGTTCTCTTCCACCGTCAGCGATCCGGTGTCCCGCCGATTGTTGATCTGGGTGAACTTGTCCTCCACGATGCGCGAGGAGTCGCGCGTCCAGGTGAAGGTTCGGTTGCGCTCCGTCTCGAACACGATGTTGACGTCCCCCAGCGAGATGAACGGTTTCTTGTCCTTGAACCCCAGCGACAGCTTGATGCCGCTGCCGGTGTTGAACTTGCTGGTGATCTCCGTCTGGTCGTGCACGGTGGTGGTGACCTTGATGTCCTCTTCATGGAAGCGGTTCGACTCGAAGGTGAAGTCGACCCGGTCGTTGTACTTCACGGTGACGCCCGGCTCGATGTAGCTGGTGAAATCGGCCGTGACGCGGGGGCGGTCGGCCACGTAGGGGCCCTGGCGCAGCGGCCGCTCGTCGGGCGGGGTGGTGGTCGCCGTGAAGCCGTCGGCGTCGAAATCGCCGTCGGCGGGGGGATTGCACGTCGGAGGCGTGGTCGTCCCGCCGCCTCCTCCGCCGAGCGGCGGATCATCGCCGGGATCGATGATGATCTCGTCCAGGCTCGGGCCTCCCGGAGCGACGTTCCCCTGCTCCGCCGCCAGCGCCTCGAGGTATTCCTCCCAGGGGATGGCCTGCTTGAAGGAGCGCTTGCGGATCGTCCCTCCTTCCGGAGTGGTCTCCACCTCGAAACGCCGCGTCTGCCGATCCAGATTCACCTTCGGCTTGCTCTCCCGGGCCTGCTGCACCGGGGCCGGAGACGCGATGCTCGCGCCGAGCAGCCAGGCCATCGCCACGCTCACAATTGGATGAGCCCCTCTCCTCCGTCGCATGGATCCCCCCTATGAGTGATTGAGGTGACCGGCGCTCCGGCGCGTGCCCGGCGCGGGCGAGGGAGTGCGCCGGGATGCGGCAGGATCGCGATGTCACATCCTTGATTGAACGGACAGAAAAACCGGATGCGGTTGTTTTTTCAGAAATGGAAATGAGGCGGAAGCGATCCCGGATGCTGCCCCGCCATTTTTCGCGCTCGATGGTTTGCTTCATCAGGAAACACGATGAAATCTCTCGGAAAACTCTCTTGCATGCACCGGTGCGCGTGCTATATTCCGGCGCCCCGATACGAAAACGCGGCGAACGTCCCGGCCGCGGAGATCGCTCCGATCACTGATTCATGCACCGACGCGTCGTGAAGGAAGCCATCCACACCAACAGCCGGACATCCCGGCCGTGCCTGGATCGCCGGCTCACTTGCTCGAGGAGGGGGGAATGCGTCCCGATGGATCGAACCGCCCGCCGGATAGAGGAAGCAGGGAGGGAAGCCGGGGAAGGCGACGCGGATGGAGGTGGCTCACCGGCCTTGCAGGATTGACGGGACTCTCCGCAATGCTGGCTTTCGCGATCGGATCGGGAGGACCCGCCTCATCGGACGGAAGCGGCGTGGATCCCGCGGCAACGGTGCATCCGTCCGGCGCGCACAAGCTTCTGGTGCTGGCGGAGGATCGCGCGGCGATGGATCGGCTGGCGGGACTGGGCGCGGTGCAGCGCCAGATCGATTACGGCAGCTTCCGGCTGCTGGTAGTGAGCGACCGCGCCGTGCCGGCGCTGTCGGAAAAAGCGCTGGGCAGGGCCCAGGTCCGCGATGATTTCGACTTCGTCGGCGTGAACCGCTGGAGCTTCGACACGCGCGAAGGCGAGCCCAGGGATCTTCCCGTCAATCGCCTCGATCGTCCCGGCGTCTACGAGCGCCAGCTCTATCTGGTCCAGTTCGTCGGTCCCGCGAAGGACGAGTGGCTCGCGGGATTGAAGGGCCAGGGCGACCTCGATGTCGTGGCCTATCTCCCCAGCAATGCTTTCGCCGTGTTCGCTTCGCCGGCCGCCTGGAAGCGCCTGTCGGCGGATGTTGGGCGCCCCGGAAGCTCCCTGCAGTGGGCCGGCGCCTACCATCCGGCTTACCGCATCGCCCCGGGACTGGAAGACTCCATCGCGCGCGATGATCGCCAGGTGGACGTGGTGGTGCAGTTCATCGAGCACCCCGGGGTCGAGCGCTCGGTGGCCGACCTGAAGGTCCAGGCCTTCAAGCAGCTCATGGACGACGTCTCGCTGGGCGGCATGCGCGACGTGCGCGTCCGCATCCCGGCGGCGAGGATCCCGCTGCTGGCGGCGCAGCCCGACGTCTTCTGGATCGAGCCCTGTCTCCCGAAAGAGCTCCTCGACGAGCGCCAGGGGCAGATCATGGCCGCCAACCTGGACGGCACGGGCACCCAGCCCTCCGCCCCCGGCTACCTGGCCTGGGTCAACGGCAAGGGCTTCACCTCCAATTTCTCCTTTACGGTCGACGTATCGGACGACGGGCTGGACCGCGGGTCGACGACCGACGTGCACCAGGACTTCAAGGACGCCGGCGGGACGTCGCGCGTCAGCTATGTCTCAAACTACACCACCGACGCCTCGGGCGACAGCGGCGGCGGCCACGGCAACATCAACGCCGCCATCATCGGCGGGTACAATGACACTCAGGGCAACAGCTCCTTCGAGGACGCGAACGGCTACCGGTACGGGCTGGGGATTGCTCCTTACGCCCGGGTCGGCGCCTCGAAGATCTTCAACAATGCCGGCGGGTTCACCTCCACGGCTTATTCGACCATCATCGCCAACGCCTACAACAACGGGGCCAGGATCAGCAGCAACTCCTGGGGCCTGACCGGGACGGGATCGAACCTGTACACCACCGACTCGCGCAGCTACGACATCCTGGTGCGCGACGCCGTCTCGGGCACCGCGGGAAACCAGGAGATGGCGATCGTCTTCGCCGCCGGCAACGCCGGATCGGGCGCCAACACCGTCTCCGCGCCCGGCACCGGGAAAAACGTGCTGACCGCGGGCGCCTCTGAGAACTTCCGCATGACCGGGACCGACGGCTGCGGCGTCGGCAACACCGGCGCCGACAATGCCAAGGACATCATCAGCTTCAGCAGCCGCGGCCCCGCCTCCGACGGGCGCAAGAAGCCCGACCTGATGGCGCCCGGCACGCACATCCAGGGAGCCGCCTCGCGCAGCGCCAACTACAACGGCTCCGGGGTGTGCAACCAGTACTGGCCGACGGGCCAGACGCTGTACGCCTGGTCTTCCGGGACTTCCCATTCGACGCCCGGCATCGCCGGCGCGTCGGCGCTGACCCGCCAGTGGTTCGCGAACCAGGGGTGGGGCACTCCCTCGCCCGCGATGACCAAGGCTTTCCTCATGGCGACCCCGACCTACATGACCGGGGTCGGCGCCAACGACACGCTTCCCTCCAACAACCAGGGATACGGCCGTCTCGACCTGGGCCGCGCCTTCGACGGGACCGCCGCCGTCCGCGTCGATGAGACGCAGACCTTCGGTTCCGCCGGACAGACCTTCACGGTGACCGGCAACATCGCCGATTCGTCGAGGCCGTTCCGCGTGATGCTGGCCTACAGCGACGCCCCGGGCGCCACCAGCGGCAACGCCTGGGTCAACGACCTCAACCTCGAGGTCACCGTCAACGGAACGCTCTACCTCGGGAACGTCTTCTCGGGAGCCGGCTCGGTGACGGGCGGCGTCGCCGACACGCGCAACAACACCGAGGGAGTGTTCCTCCCCGCCGGCACCACTGGAAGCTTCTCCATCACCGTGCGCGCCGCCGGCATCAACGGCGACGGCGTTCCCGGCAATGCCGACACCACCGATCAGGATTTCGCCCTGTTCGTCTACAACGGGACGCAGTCCGCGCCCAACCCTGATTTCACCCTCTCGGCTTCGCCGGCATCGCAGACGGTGACGCAGGGAGGGTCGACCAGCTACACGGCGACGGTAACAAGCGTGAACGGCTTCAGCGCCGCCACCACGCTGTCGGTCAGCGGGCTTCCCTCCGGCGCAACGGCGTCCTTCGCGCCCAACCCGGTCACGCCCCCCGCGGGTGGCTCCGCCGCATCGACGCTCACGGTCAACACCTCGGCGAGCACTCCGGCGGCCAGCTACACGCTGACGCTGACCGGGACGAGCGGCGCCTTGTCGCATTCCACCTCCGTGACCCTGGTGGTGCAGGCCACCGGGGGCGGCAACCAGGTCCTGACCTACTCGGCCTCGCCGGGCCTGGCGATTCCCGACAACAACGCCACCGGGATCACCAGCACGATCAACGTGCCGGCCTCGATGACGATCACCAGCGTGAGCGTCTACACCAGCATCACCCACACCTACATCGGCGATCTGGAGACCTCCCTCATCGGCCCCGACGGAACCACGGTCCTGCTCCACAACCGGACCGGCGGCAGCGCCGACAATATCGTGACCACCTACAACATCACCACGCGCTCCAATCAGTCGCTCGGCGCCTTCAACACCAAGAACACCTCCGGCGCCTGGACCCTCAAGGTGCGCGACCTGGCCGCCGTAGACGTGGGCACGCTCAACTCCTGGAAAGTCGCCTTCAACGGCTATTACACGGCGTCGCCCGGCCTGGCGATTCCCGACAACAACACGACGGGGGTGACCAGCACTATCAACGTCGCCGCCACCGGCACCGTCGCCGATCTGAGGGTGCGCGTGAACATCACCCACACCTACATCGGCGACCTGGAGGTCTCCCTCATCGCTCCCGATGGGACGACGGTGCTCCTGCACAACCGGACCGGAGGCAGCGCCGACAACATCGTGACCGTCTATCCCGACCTGACGGCTCCGGCACAGTCCTTGACGGCACTGTCCGGCAAGGCGATTGCCGGAGCCTGGAAGCTCAAGGTGCGGGACCTCGCCGCGATCGACACCGGCACGCTGAACTCCTGGGAGATCGACTTCCGCACCCCCTGAAACGGAAGCCGATCTCTTTCTCCCGGCCCCGGCCGCGCGGACGCGGCCGGGGCTTTTCTTTTTCGAAGGATGCACTTCCCAGGTGGGCCGTGGAACCAGCTGGCGTGCCGGCGATCCGCAGGGTCGCCCGCTGCCCCCGTTCATCTGCGGTGACTGCGGAGCGGCTGACTCCCGATTGCCGCCGATCAGAAGGTTTGCAGGCTTCCTTCGCGGTCAAGGAGACGGCAGCGAAGGCACGCCCTTGTGTCGCACGGACCCTTCGGCCGGGCCGAACAGCTCTGAGTGACCGTCGCGGTAGAGCACTTCGATGTAGATCGTTCGACCCTTTCCGGGCGCCCTCAAGCTGGCGGCATAGGAATGTCCCCTTCCGGTGGTGCACTCGGCGCATGCGATCGGCAGGGCATTGATTCGTGCCCTGTGGCCTCCCGGAGTCAGGGTGACGAGGTTGAAGCCGGTCAGGTCCCCCTCATGGTCCGTGCTCCACTCCACGATTTCCTTTCTTCTGCCACCGGCCGCGGAGAACCGGGCCTTGGGATCGAGGATATTCGTCATGCGAGGCGCACGCCTCTCGATGACAAACAGGCCCGCGCTCGAGAAGGCGAGCAAATCCTCGAGATTGTCGCCGTTGAAGTCGAAGCTTCCCAGGATGGTCGGGGTCCCGAACAGGCCGTAGCGTTCTTCAGTGCCGAAAGTCCCATTGCCCAGGCCGGGGAAGAAGGACTCGTATCCGTTGGAGGTTTCCACGAACAGGTCGGTGATCGAGTCTCCGTCGAAATCCGCGAGACTCACATCGTAGGGCCCATACCCTGCCAGGAACGTGACTCCGGGAACGAACGTCGCGTCCCCCTGTCCCAGGAAGACATGCACCGCTCCGGGATTATTCGGTGGAGGCAGCGAGTCCCCGCTGTCGGCCACCACCAGGTCAGGTTTTCCGTCGCCATTCAGGTCCGATACCGCGACCGCCACGTTAAGGGTCCGCGAAAAAGTCGCCAGCGTGATGGGGTTCTGGAAGGTGCCGTCGCCGTTTCCGAGGAGAATGAGGGCCGTTCCGGGCGCTCGATCGTTGCGAATGGTGACGACCAGGTCAGGATGCCCGTCCAGATTGAAATCCCCGACTGCCATGTCCGAAGGCAAAGTTGGAATCGTCTTGGATAGTGCGGGGGACATGGATCCTCCCACACTGCCCAGATAAACCCTGACGTCTGAAAGTACGCCAACGAGGTTTCCCACGTCCGCGACGGCTATATCGGGCACGCCGTCGCTATTGAAGTCCGACACCACCATGCGGAGAGGGTAGGGTCCCGTCGCGTAGGAGTCCGGCGGCGCGAAGGTGCCGTCTCCGTTGCCTTTCGAAATAATGAGGGTGCCAGGGGGAATGGGATTGGGTCGTACATAGGGCCAATTCAACACCGCTTCCGCCAGGTCCACGTGACCGTCGGAATCGAAGTCGGCCGCGGCGAGGGCCAAGGCGCCCACGCCGCCCGGAATCCTCGATTCAGAGCCGAAGCTTCCGTCACCGTTTCCGAACAGCAGCGAGACCTGGTTCGCGTCGACACGGCCTGCGGCCAGGTCCAGTTTTCCGTCTTCGTTGAAATCTCCCACCGCCGCGGCGCCGATGGGCGCATACTGCAAGGCCTCGATCGGAGCAGGTCCGAAGCTACCGTCCCCGTTCCCCAAGATGGTGAAAACCGCCTCGGAACTGTTGCCAAGCATGACCAGATCGGCCTGCCCGTCCCCCTGGAGATCGGTCAGCAAGGCCTTGGCGTTGCCGTTTCCAAGGTAATTCACCGGCTGCGGTGCAAAGCTTCCACCCCCCAGCCCCAGATAGACCGTGAAATCGTATTCGCTCGCGGCGACAAAGTCCTGGATTCCGTCCCGGTTCAGATCGCCCGGCGCGATGGCATTGAGCAAGCCTGCTCCCGCGGACACGAAGAGGGTCGGACCTGGATCCAGGGTTCCGTCCCCGCGGCCGTACATCAGCACATTCTCGAAATGGCTGCTTCCGCCAACAAAATAGGATGATTCGAACACCAGATCCATTTGGCCATCGTTGTTGAGCTCCGCTGGGAAAACCAACAGGATCTCATCCCGCTGGGTTGTATAGATGAAAGGCGCCGAAAAAGTGCCATCTCCGACGCTGCAATAGATCATCACGTCGCTGGTACCGTCGTAGATGGTGGTGACGACCGCGATGTCATCCCTGCCGTCGCCGTTGAAATCGGCGGCCTTCATGGAAAGGTAAGGGCTCGGACTGAAATTGTGGGTCCCGGCCGGAACGGCGGGTCCCGCGTAGAAGCCGGTCCCCGCGAAGACCAGCACCTGAAAGAAGTGCTGGCCTGAAAAGTCGCCGTACACGACGAGGTCCTCGATGCCGTCCCCGTTGAAATCTCCCATCTCGAGCTGGCGCACGCTCAGAATCGTTGGGAGAGGAGTCTCCGGACCGAAGATTCCCAGCCCCTGGTTGAGCAGGAATGCGGCCGTGAAGCGGTAGTACACCGCGAGATCAGGTTTTCCATCGTTATTGAAGTCGCCCGCATAGACCTCCAAGGGGGCCTGCGTGAGCGGGATTTTGACCTGCGGGGCGAAGGTGCCGTCCACCCGTCCACGCAGAAAGGACAGCTCACCCGGCGGGGCTGACGATCCGAGGTTCGAGACGATCAGGTCATCGATTCCGTCGCCGTCGAAGTCGGCCTTCGCCATGCCCCAAGGGTTCGAGCCAACCGGGTAGACCGGGTTCGGGAACTGGGGGGCGGCGATCAGGGCCGGGGAGAACGCCAAGGCCGTCAAGGCGCTGCAGATAAGGAACGATAGTCTGGTCGGGATAGGCTTGCGCAGTCTCATGGCTTGTCCTCCGGCGACGGACCGTATTGACACTGGAGATTTCGAGGGAATATCCCTTTGACGTCAAATATACGACGATTCGAAATCCCCGCCAGGAATTTTCTTAGCTTCTCATGCACCTCGAAAGTGCAGACCCCTGGGAGTCGGCCACGCGCGGCCGGGTCGCCCACGGAGTCCGCATGCCGAACGGCGGCGCCAGCGCTGGCGATTCCCGACAAACACCACGACCGGGATGACCAGCACCATCAACGTTCTCGCCAGCGGGACCCTAACGGATCTGCGGATGCGCGTGGCCACGTCGAGGAAAGGTGGACTACAATGCGTTCCTTCTGCCGAAAAACTCAATCAAGGAGGAATCGCGATGGCCACCCCCGTGAAGCCCATCCCCGACGGTTACCACACCGCCACAGCCTACCTGGTCCTGCGGGACACGAAGACCGCCCTCGAGTTCTACAAGAAGGCCTTCGGCGCCGAGACGACCGTCCTCATGCCCATGGCGAACGGGCGAGTCGGGCACGCCGAGATGAAGATCGGCGATTCGATGATTTTCCTCTCCGACGAGTCGCCCGAGATGGCGCCCGAGAACAAATCGCCGCAGACCGCGGGCTGCGTCACCGGATCGACCTTTCTCTACGTGAACGACGTGGACGCCGTCTTCAAGAAGGCCGTCGACGCCGGAGCCAAGGTCAAGATGCCCGTGACCGACATGTTCTGGGGAGACCGCTTCGGGAAAATCGTGGATCCGTTCGGGCATCACTGGGGGATCGCCACCCACAAGGAAGATCCCTCTCCCGAAGAGATCCGGAAGCGGCAGGCGGAGTGGGAAAAGAAGATGGCCCAGGGGAAATAAGCGCTACGTCAAAGCCACCCAGGAAAGATCCGCCGAAAAAGGAAGCTCCGGAAAAGGACCCTCCGAGTACGGAGCTTCCGCGAGACAGATCCTCGATCTTGCCTCCCCGGTAGGCGGAGAGCTCGGCGAGGTTGACAGGCGGGGGCCTGTCGTCTATATTTAGACCGTTGTCTAATTATCTAAGAGGTGCCCGTTGCCGAACGGCGACGTCTTCAAGGCCCTGGCCGATCCCACCCGCCGCGAGATTCTGCGCATGCTCCATCAGCGGCCGGAGATGAGCGCGGGGCAGATTGCCGAGGTTTTCGACATGACGGCTCCGTCGGTATCGCACCACTTCAGCGTCCTCAAGGCGGCCGACCTGATCTCGCAGCGGCGCGAGGGACAGCAAATCCTCTACTCGATCAACACGAGCGTCGTCGAGGACCTGATGGCCACGATGTTCGAGATGTTCCGCAAGAACGGAAGAAAGGAGCGTTAACGTCATGTCCACGAGAACCGCGGTGATCCTGGTGCTGGCGGTGACGGGCGCCGCCCTTGCGGCCTCGGTCATCTTCTATCCCTCGCTTCCCGAGCGGGTGCCCACGCATTTCAACCTGCATGGAGAACCCGATCACTGGTCGGGAAAGACCTCCGCCTCGCTGGCCCTTCCCGGCCTGGTCGCGCTTCCCCTGCTCTTCATGCTGCTCGGAGACTGGCTGTCGCCGGACCACTTCAAGGTCGGCGCTTTCCGTCCTTCCTTCAACTACCTCATGGTCATCCTGGCGGTGCTGTTCGCCTACATGCATGCGATCGTGCTGGCGGCGGCGCTGCATCCGGAGCGATCCTACGCACGCTGGATGATCGGTGGCATCTTCCTGTTCCTCGCCTGGGTGGGCAATCTCCTGGGCAAGACCCGCCGCAACTTCTGGATCGGCATCCGCACCCCGTGGGCCCTGGCGAGCGACGCCGTCTGGATCGGCACGCACCGGCTGGGCGGACGGATCTTCATGGGGGTCGGCCTCCTCGGCGCGGCGGCCATCGCCGCCGGCGTGTCGCCGGTCTGGTGCCTCGCCGCCTTTGCGGCCGCCCTCTGCATTCCGGTCTTCTATTCGTTCTGGCTGAGCAAGAAGCTGGAAAAGCAAGGCGCCTGAGTGTTTTGCAAGCGACCTTTTCTTGACAGGATCCGGGGGCTGGAGTAGCCTCTCCTGGAATTCTCTGCAATTGACGTGGATTTTGGAGCTTCGCCGACCCGAAGTGCGCCCCGGTTTCCGCAGGCCCCCGGTCAGCTCGCGCGATACCGCATCGTACTCGACCCTCTCCGAGCGCCGCTTCCCGCCGTCCAGCTCCCTCGATCCCTCGATGCCCGAAAGCAGGGGATCTTCCAACGAGTCGGAGCGCGCACAAGCATCGCGCAGCCAAGGAGGCCCTTAGATGATCTCGAGCCGCTGGATCCGGACCTTTCTCATCCTGAGCCTGGCGTTGACGGTCGCCGCCTGCTCCTCCAACCACGGAGAGTCGAATTCGCGCACCGGTAACGTGCGAGTCATGCTCACGTCGGCACCGGCCACCACGGGCGTCGTGTCGGGCGCCACGACGGATGCCGTGGCTGCGGGCGGGAGCAGCTGGGGCGACGATGACGGCGGCATGCTGTCGCGGCTGTCCCAGGCCAACGTCACCTTCTCGAGCCTGCTGGCCCGCAACCTGAACGGCGACCTGGTCAATCTGTCGACCACCCTGCCGCAGACGGTGGATCTGATTCCGGTCATCAACGGCCACGAGGTGAGCCTGCCCGCCGGCACGCTGCCGGCAGGCATGTACGATCAGTTTGTCGTGGTGATCACGCATGTGCAGTTCGTGTTCACCGACGGTGCGAAGATCGACCTGACGCCTCCGGGCGGCGGCTGGACGAAGATCATCCCGGTGCAGACTTTCGAAGTCGTCGACGGGCAGACCACGGTCATCGAGCTGCGCTTCAATCCGGATCACGCCTTCGACGACGTGGACGGGGATTTCCACTTCTTCCCCAACTTCGACTGCGATACACACGGAGAGGACGACTGATCCCCTAGGGCAACCACTGGAAAGCCGCCGGAGCCTCTCCGGCGGCTTTTTTCTTTTGCGAAGACCAGGGCGCGACGGTGCATCGTGTATCCAGTTGACACCAGGCCGCGGAGCCGCCCGGATCGCAAGGCGCCGCGGCCCATGGCCGCTCCACGACGAAGCGCCGCGTATCCATGCGGCTACGCAAGCGAGACGCAACGCAGCGAGGCGGGATGGATCGGCGGCCGAGCTACGGCCTCAGCCAGGCGCTGCCAAAGATGACGTAGATCGCCGGATTGTCCGGCCCGAAAGCGACGTCAAGCCCGGCGTGCAGCCCGTAGCGGCGGGCGATTTCGTAGCGGAAGCCGGTCCCGCCGGTAACCACCGTAAGGGTGTTGTCGAAGCTCTCGAAATCATTCCAGGTGGCGCCCGAGCCCGCGAAGCCGATCAGGCTGAAGCGCTTCCAGAACTGCCAGCGCGCCTCCGCCTCGACATCCGCCACCTCCTCTCCCTGATAGCGCAGCACCGCCGCGCCGCGCAGTGTGATGAAGGGGCGCATGTAGAACGGGGTGTCGCCGAAGGAGAACACTCCGCGGCCACGCACTCCCAGCGTCAGGTCGGACCGCAGCGACCACTGGTGGATCAGGATCAGGCCGACACGCTGGAAATCGGCATCACTCCCCAGGGAATCGTCGTACAGGCTCGCGCTGCCTTCGAAGAAGGTGCCCTTGTTGGGGGTGAAGAGGTTGTCGCGCGAATCGAAGGTGACGGCCGGAGTGATTCCGCCGATGCGGGAGACATTCTCGAGGTCGGGTAATCCTCCGCCCGCCTCCCGGAACTCGACTCCCATGTCGGCAAGGACGTAGGTCATGCCCGCCCATACGCGCGAATTGCCCAGCCGGTACTTGCCCCGCACCAGCCCGCCGACGGGGGCGAGGTTGTAGGAAAGCGGATCGTCCCGCAGGGCATCGTCCTCGCCGATGCCGTAGAAATCGAGATTGATGGAGCCTTTCATGAGGCCGACGAAAGTCTCGAACCGGTCCTTGTGCCAGCGGCGCAAGTCGCCGGCGAGCAGGGACCAGGTATCGTTCTGCGTGGCGAGCCCGCCGACCATCGTGACGTTGGGACGTCCCAGGCCCGGCTGGTCGTCCGCCGGATTCTTCTTGATGAAGGCCAGTCCGCCCGCGGCCCCGTAGCCGACCGCCGGCTCGGTGATCGGGACCAGGAGCGGAAAGAAGCCATAAGGCCGGTCGAGAAAGCCGCTGACATCCAGCCAGCCGTCTTCGGGATCGCGGAACTTGGATTCCTTCGCGGCGGAGGCAGGTTCTTCCTCCGCTTCGAGCCGCGCGCCCGACAGGAAGAAGGCCGCCAGACAGCATCCGATGCCCATCCACGTAGAAAGGGATCTCATGCGCCGTTACCCAAGCTGCTTGTGTTGCGTATCAGAAATCGAGTTAACACCGAGGCGTCGAGCCACCCGGATCGCAAGGCGCCGCGGCCTATGGCCGCTCCACGACGAAGTGCCGCGTACCCAAAGCGGTACGCGAGCGAGACGCAACGCAGCGAGGTGGGACGGATCGACGGCCGAATGTAACTCGATTCCTGATACGCGACACTACAGGCCGAACTCGGACTTCTTGAAGAGGGGGCGGTAGTCGTAGGCGGCCAGGGCGGCGGCTCCCCCCTGCTCGCGGTCCACCAGGCAGAAAACAGCGGCGACTTTGAGGCCCGCCTCCTCGACGGCGCGGATGGCGTCCAATGTCGATCCGCCGCTGGTGACCACATCCTCGAAGATGACCACGCGGCTGCCGGCGGGAGGAGGGTTCTCGATGGCGCGGCGGGTGCCGTGCGATTTCGCCTCCTTGCGGACCAGGAAGGCGGCGATCGGCTTGCCCTTCATGTGGGACAGGGCCGTGAGGTGCCCGACGATTGGATCGGCCCCGATCGTCGGCCCTCCAACCGCCGCCACCTCGACGTCGAGCGCCCCGATCGCTTCCCAGAGGAGCTCTCCGATGAGCGACACTCCCTCGGGATGGAGGGTGGCCCGCTTGCAGTCGAAGTAGACGGTGGAGCGGGCGCCGGAGGCGAGGACGAAATCGCCCCGCAGGACGCACTTCTCCGCGATCAGGTCCCTCAGGCGCTGGCGGGGTGTCATGGCGGGCGTACTATAGCGGATGCCCGCGGGCGGTCACAACCCTTTTCGGGTGTTATACTTTTTCCATTCTATGTCCCGGAAAACGACCCTCGAATCGACCCTCTTCCTGGGTTTCCTGCTCGCCGCCCTTTCCTTCCCCGGCGCCCTCCGGGGCAAGGACTACGAGATCAACGTCGACAAGCCGACGCCTGACTGGCGGGAAGGTCCGGTGCGCTACATCATCAGCAAGGACGAGGACAAGGCCTTCAAGACACTGAAGACCGAGGATCAGAGGAAGGAGTTCATCGACATCTTCTGGAGGCGTCGCGACCCGACGCCGGAGACCGATTACAACGAGTTCAAGGAGCGCTACCGCAACCGCGCCCTCGATGCCATTCGCCTTTACGGGGAAACTGCCATGCCGGGATGGAAGACCGACATGGGAAAGATCTACATGCTCATCGGCCCTCCCGACGAGATGGTGCGCGATCGGGTCGCCCGCAGCCATCGCGGCACGGTCATGTGGATCTACCGCAATCCCCCCTTCCCCGACCTGGCGCCGAACACGGTCATCGCCTTCGCGCAGGACCCGACGGGTGAGTACGTCCTCAGCAGCAGGCCGACCTGGGACTCGGACGTGGCGCACGGCATCCGCCTGATGGGGCCGAAGGCCACCGATCCGGAGAACAACTACCTGATGGTCGCCGGGAAGGACCCGCTCCTCCTGGGGCAGGGAGTTCCCTTCTCGCAGGGCGAGTTCGAGACCCAGTTCATCTACGGGCGCATGCAGCAGCTCCCGCCCAAGGATGCCGCGATCCTGCACGACGTGGTGACGGCGAAGACCAGCTTCGAGGTCTTCCCGATCCGGAGCCGCTACTCCTTCTTCCGGACCCCGAACCAGCAGCAGACGCTGGTTGCGGTGACCCTGGCGATCCGGACGACCTCGGTGCAATACCAGAAGGTGGGCGCCAAGGAGCAGCCCGACGTCGACCCGTTCGGGAAATTCGTCGATCAGGACCATCCGGAAAACCAGGTGGCCATCTCCGACGACGACGTCTTCGCCGCCGCTCCCCTGAACGCCGATGCCGGGCTGGATGACTACCTGCTGTTCCAGGCGCTGGTGCCGTTGAAGCCGGGGCGTTATCTGGCGGTCTACGGAGCGCGCGACAACGTGGCGGCAAAAGTGGGGACGTTCCGGGAGCAGATCGTCGTGCCGGATCTCTCGGCGCAGGACAAGCTGGCCCTCAGCAGCGTCACCTTGGCGCAGAAGCTTTCACCCGTCTCGCGGGAGCCGGCGGAGAGCGCCGCGAAGTTCTCCCCCTTCCGCTTCGGCGCTCTCGAGATCGTGCAATCCGGCGTCGAGGACTTCAAGAAGTCGGGCTCGTTGAACCTCTATTACCAGGTCTACAACGCCCGCAAAGACGACGCCGGGGCCGCGAGCCTGGATGTCGATTACGACTACTTCGCCATCCGGCCTTCGGGGGACGTGCCGCTGGGCAACATCCATGTCGGTCCCTCGCCGTCCCTCGTGCAGGCCTACTCTCTCCCCCTCGATCGCTTCCCGGTGGGACCGTACAAGCTGCGCATCACGGTGACCGACCGGAACCAGGGGATCAAAGCCTCCCAGGAAGTTCTGTTCAACGTCGTGCAGTGATCGCCACCCATCCGCCGGTGTCCGTTTCGTAATCAACCCCCTCTGACCCGACCTTCCCTGGCTTCGGTCTTGTCCGGAGAAGTCACGGGCATACATTCTTCTCATGGCAGCGAGCAATGCCGCCAGCGGTTCTCGGGAGTGAAGGATGGAAATCCGGAAAATGGCGGCGGCAGCGGTGCTGCTGGCGGGCTTCATGACGCCCGCTGCGGCGATGGGGGTGTTTCGGCGCCCCACTCCCTCCCATCCGGCGCGGCGCGTCATCGTGGTGAGGCGTCCCCGGGCCATGGCCTCACCCGTTCTCATCGCAGGACGCCCGCATGGTGCGATCGATCTCGATGTCGCGCCACGCGAGACGCTCGTCTGGGTGGACGGGACGCTGCGCGGCAAGTGCGATGATTTCGACGGCGTGCCGTCGAAGCTCTACCTGCTCCCCGGAATCCACACCCTCGAGCTGAAGACCCCCGCCGGGGAAGAGCACCGGGAAAAGCTGCGCATCGTGGCGGGGCAGGAGATCAATCTCTGCCTGTCGCCGGAGTAGCCGCCGGAACGCCCTCAACCCGGAAGCGGTAGATCCCCACCCCATACCCCGGAAGGTCCAGCGCCAGCCGGTTGGACCCGAGCTTCGCGGGCGCCGCGGCGAAGAGACGCTTGCCCGGCTTCCGATCGTGCCGGTAGACCAGCTTCTCGGCCGCTTCGATCGTCCCGCCCGATAGCAGCTGGAATTCCACGCCCGCCACCGGGTGCGGCGACGAGTTGGCCACCATCAGGATCCATCCCTCGCCGGCACGCTTCAGAATCGAGTCGACTCCTTGCGCCTCGCCCGTCAGGCGGTAACGCAGCGGGTTGAACTCGGCGCGGGTCAGGAATCCGGTCTGTTTCTCCAGGGTCGCCAGCTCCGCCGCCGCGGGGAGCAGGACGCCGGTCCAGTAGGGATCCTCCGGCGTCAGCAAGGTGTCTTCGCCGTCCTGGTAGAAGAGAAATCCGGTGACTCCGTTGGCCACCGATGCGAAGAGCATGTAGCGGAGCTGATCACGATTGGGACGCATGGCCAGCAGCTCGGCGGCGTTGTGCGGCGCAAAGCGATAATGCGGGTCATTCTTATCCAGAACGATCTTGCCGCTTCCCCCGTTGACCAGCATCCAGACAGGCTTGATCTGCCGGCCGCCCTCTCCGGCGACGTCGTCGGAAAGACGGCGCGCTTCATGGCGGATACCGTTGATGCTGGTCTGCGGATACATCGACATGACGCTCCCCAGCGCGCCCGGCGGCGCGTTTCCCCCGCGCCGGAGCACCGACACGATGTCGAAGGCTTCAGAGCGGTGGAAGCGCCTGAGGTCGTCCCATCCGTAGGTGTTGTAAAAGACGCCGCCCGGCATGTCGCTCGCGAGGATCTGGACCGGATCTTCCGCCGGGCGCAGGCGGGCTCCTTCGCGGTGGATGCGGCGGGTGGAGGCGATCATGTCTTCCAGGTCTCCATGGACCTGCGGATGACCGTTCGGCTCGTCCACCCAGACCATGCCGCCCGGCTCCTGCAGGTAGCCGGGATGGTACGAGCCGCAGTCAGGACAGAGCCTGCAGTAGGTGCAGTCCGAAGGATCGGCCGTCTCGCACCGCGTGCAGGCCGGATCCACCATCCACGGAAGGGTCATGGCGTTGAAACCGAGCGCCTTCTTCTCCGCCATCAACTGGGGGCCCCCTACCAGATTGAAGACGCGCTCGGCCGCCAGCCCTGGGTAGGTCATCCCCTCGGGCAGCCAGTACAGGCCCAGCCCGAAGAAGGGCTTGCCGGCCCGGATGGCAAAGGCCAGCTCTCCCGCGTCCCGCCGGACGGGAGGCGGCGTCGCGTTGGAGCGTGCCAGTCGCAGATCATCGACCTGGATCGTGCCGGTCCCGAAAAGCTGGACGAGAAGCATCAGCTTCAGCCGCGCATCGCCTCCGGCGTCGGCGGCTCCCGCATAGGCTTCGCGCGGGGGCGTTGTGAAGCGCATCGTCCGCAGGGCCCAGCGGGTCGTTCCGTCCGCAGCCGGGTAGGCTCCCGAGGGAAAGCCACGGCCGGCCTGGTTCCCGTCGGGAGGGTAGATCCAGAAGAACAGACCGCACTCCTGTCCGAAACCGAAGGGATAGGCCGTTTGCGAGATCAGATTGATCCCTCGCACCCAGACGGAGAGGTCGTAGGTCGTCTGGTAATCGAGGCGAAGCCACTGCTCCAGCTGAAGGCCGTAGCCCGCTTCACCTTCCGGCGCCAGGGTGATTTCGGCCACGCGCGATCCTTCCGGCGCTCCCGGGACGGCGACGGATCGCAGGCGCGCTCCTTTTGGCAAATCCTGCGGCGCCGTCCATCCGGACGGCATCTCGCCGTTGACAACTTCGAAACCGCCGTTTTGCACCAGGTTCCTTTCGAGGGGAGGCGGGGGGACGACGCGCGATTCGGCACCCTCCGGCCGCGGTGGTGATGGAGCCGGCGGCGCCGGCATGGCCGGATCGGCGGCGCGACGGACGCAGGCCGTGCAGAGCAGCACGATGAGCAGCGCCGATCTCGCGGCCGGCGATTCGAGGAGCTTCCTCAACGGCATCGGACCGGATGCAGCGCGCCGGCGACGACCTCCGCCTCCGACAGGACCACCTCGATGCGGCAGCCGGGCGATTCGAGCGCGGCCGGGGCGGCGCTGATCGTCCCCGCCGGCTCCGTCGCATACGGAACGGTCAGCCGGAACCTGCCATCCGAGCCGGCCACCGCGCGCGAGCGATATTCGAAGCGGCGTCCGCTGTTCGTGGTCACCGGAACGCGCAGCCTCACCTCTTCTCCGGGAGCCACCTTCCCCTCCAGGATGACCCCGCGCACGCGCTCGAAGATTTTCACGGTCGAGTCCTGGAGGTCCTCGTCGCTTCCCGCCGCGGAGCCGCGCCCGGGCGCAGGCGACTCGTGCGCGATCCGGAAGCCTTCGAGCGCCGGAACGAATTGACCCGCGGCCTCGCTCTCGGAGCCATCGGCCAGCGCCAGCCTCAGCCCGAATGTCCGATAGGAGCGCGGCGTGAGGGCGGCGGGCCCTCCGGCGGACCGGCGGACGTACTCTTTCGGCGGGGCATTGATCAGGCGGGCATACTCGGGAAGCTTCTTCCCGGTTTCATGAATCAGGACGTAGCGCAGCACGTTGCGATCCATCGCCTCGCGCGCCTCGGCCTCGGTTTCGGCCAGGAAGATGCGCGCCGATTCGAAGATCGGCTTCTCGTGCCACGGGGCGAGGCTGAACGGGTTGCAGAAGTTCGGCCGCTGCCCGATCGCGGTGATCCAGTGGCCCAGGGTAAAATCGGCCAGCACCCCGTACTCGGGCTTCCTGTCGGGCTCCCAATAATAAGAGGTGGGAGGGGTCCGGTCCCGCAACCACTCCAGCGACGGAGTGATGCGCGCCAGGACCGGGTCGAGATCGCCGGGAAGCGAGTGGATCGAGGCCCGCAGCAGCGGGGCGAGCGGGGCCAGGAACAGCGCGGTCGCCAGGACCGCCCAGCTCCAGCGCGCCACCGGCCGCTTGAACCAGCGCTGCACCGACTCCAGCCCGCGACGGAACGCCCACAGGAGCATGATGCAGTAAGGGACCGCCAGGTAGTTCAGGAACCTCGCCTGCGTGGCACCCAGCGCGGCGGTGAAAAGCACCAGCGCCAGGAGGCAGTTCAGCCGGGCGTCGTGGAAGCGGTCGCGTATCAGAAAGCGCGTCAGGAGCAGCAGGGCGAGGGGCGCGAGGTAGATCAGGAGCGAAAAGCACTGCACCATCGTGCCCGGCGGCAGCTTCCAGATCGGCGTCGACTCGGCCTTCAGCGCGATCACCCGGTCCTGGCGCGTCAGGAACTGGAAGCCGGCCGTGCCGGCTCGCAGGATCCAGACCGCCATGCCCATCAGGAGCGTCACCGCCACCGCTCCGCCCGAGGCGCGCAGGATGGCGCGGCGGCGCCCGGCGGCGAAGATGATTTCCGACAGCGCCGGCATCAGGAAGGTGGCGATCGCCAGCAGCGCCGGCTGGTACCAGGAGAGGAGCAGGAAGGTGAAGGTCCTGCGCCCTTCTCCGGGGGAGACGATCACCAGCGGCACCAGCAGCAGCGAGCCCCAGAACAGCACGCGCAGCGCGCTGCGGCCGGCGCTCGATTCCCCGCGGCCGTGCAGGCGATCCAGCGTCATCTGGCCCAGCGCGAAGATGGCGATGAAACCGGCGAACAGGATCGATCCGGTCCAGCAGAAGGTACCGAGCGCCAGCGCCACCCCGCCCCAGAACGAATAGCGGCTGCCGGGATCGTCGCGCAACGCGCGCAGGAAGAACAGAATCGCGCAGCCGAAGGCCGGCATCTCCATCACGTGATGGTCCAGCTGGCCGACGGTGGAGACCGCCTGCTGCGCCGGCAGGAAAGCGAACAGCAGCGCGGCGCCGAAGGCCTCCCAGCGGCCGCGCCCCAGGATCTCCTCCGCGACAAGGAGCGTCACCACCGCGCCGGCCGCCCCCAGGATCGGGATCACCAACGCCGCCGCGGCCTCGGTGCGGTGCGGCGAGGGGTTCCCCAGTCCGGCCACCCAGCAGAAGGCGGCCACCAGCAGGTCGAAGCCGGGCGGCCAGACGATGGCCGCCCCGGCCGGAAAATTCACGTAGGCATCGAAGGCGGGGGTCTTCGGGAACTGGTGCAGCGTGAGGAGAATCCTGCGCAGGTGATAGTAGGGATCGTCGGAGCCGAACAGCACACGGTCGCCCACCAGGACCTCGCGCACGTTGCGCAGCCGCAGGGCGAGCGCCACCCCGTAGACGATCAGGGCGCGGCCCAGGAGCTTGAGACGCCTCACCCGAGAAGACCCGGCGAGCGCAACAGGAGGGCGACGACCTGGGCGAGGGCCCGGCCGCGATGGCTCACCTGCCGCTTCACGGCCGGCAGCATCTGCGCGAAAGTGAGATGGAGATTCGGCTCGTAGAAGAGGGGATCGTATCCGAAGCCGCGATCGCCCTGGGGCTCGCGCAGGATGCGGCCTTGCGCCTCGCCGCGGAACGTCGCGGCGATTCGTCCCTGCGCGGCGAGCGCGACGACGGCCACGTAGCGCGCCGCCCGGCGCTCCTCCGGCACATCACGCATCGCCTGCAGGAGCTCCCGGTTCCTGCCGGCATCGTCGAGGCCTTCCCCGCCGTAGCGGGCCGACAGCACTCCCGGGGCGCCACCCAGCGCCTGCACCTCGAGGCCGGAGTCGTCGGCCAGCGCCGCAAGCCCGGTGGCGCTCGCGTAGTGCAGCGCTTTCAGCCGCGCGTTCGCCTCGTAGCTCTCGCTGCCCTCGACGCAATCGGGAATTCCGGGAAAATCGAGGGCGCCGAGGATCTCCCAGTGCAGCGGCACGAGCGCCTCCGCGATCTCGGCGAGCTTCCCGGGATTGCGCGTCGCGACGAGAAGCTTCATTCCATCAGCGCGGGGAGGAAGGCGGAGAGCAGCTTGCGCTGCGCCTCGAACAGCCGGTCGATCCCGTCGTTGGCGAGCTCCAGCATCTTCAGCATCTCCTCCTGCGTGTAGGGGGTCTTCTCCGCCGTCCCCTGCACCTCGACGTAGCGGCCCGCGGAGGTGCGGACGATGTTCATGTCCACCTCGGCGCGGGAGTCCTCCTCGTAGCGCAGGTCGAGGCAGGCCGTTCCCTCCACGATGCCGACGGAGATGGCCGCCACCAGCCCCGCGAGCGGCTTCTTGTAGAGCTGGTCGCGCTCTTTCATCTTGCGGAAGGCGAGCGCCAGGGCCACGAAGCCGCCGGTGATCGAAGCGGTCCGCGTCCCCCCGTCGGCCTGGATCACGTCGCAATCGACCCAGATCGTCCGCTCTCCGAAGGTCGTCAGGTTGGTGATGGCCCGCAGCGATCGCCCGATGAGGCGCTGGATCTCCTGCGTCCTGCCCGAAGGCCTCCCCTTCGAGGCTTCCCGCTGCGTGCGTACGTCGGTGGCCCGCGGGATCATTCCGTATTCGGAGGTGACCCAGCCCTGCCCCTGGCCCCGCAGCCACTGCGGCACCCGGTCCTCGACGCTGGCGGTGCAGATCACCTTGGTGTCGCCCAGCGTGATGAGGGCGGAGCCTTCGGCGTACTTGTTGACCGACGGATCGATGCGCAGCTCCCGCATCTGTCCCGGGGCGCGCGTGTCTTTTCGCTGATACATCAGCCTTCTCCCGTGATTTCAACCTGCTCCAGCCGCTCGAGGGGCCTTCCCAGGAAGCGCGACCCGACCTGGGCGAAGCGCCTCGACGAGTCGGTGACATAGAAATGATGCCCGGCATGGGCGGGACCCGGCGGCGCCAGCAGCCCCTTCGCCTCGAGCAGCCCTGCCGTCTCCTCCGCCGCGGCTTCCGCCGAGTCGACGAGCGCGATGTCGCCGCCGAGCACCGAGCCAATCACCCCTTTGAGCAAGGGGTAGTGCGTGCACCCCAGCACCAGCGTGTCGATTCCCTCGCCCGCGAAAGGAGCCAGATAGCGGCGGGCGGTCAGCAGGGCCACCTCCCCTTCGGACCAGCCCTCTTCGGCCAGCGGCACGAACAGCGGGCAGGCGGCCGAGACGACGTGGGCCTCGGGCCGCAGCCGGCGTATCGCGTCGGCGTAGGCGCCGCTTTGGATCGTGGCCTCGGTGCCGATGACGCCGATCCTCCCGCCGCGGCTGAGCCGGCAGGCGCGCCGCGCTCCGGGCTGCAGCACCCCGAGCGTGGGGACCGGGATCTCGCCTTCCAGCGCCGGCAGCGCCAGGGCCGAGGCGGTATTGCAGGCGACCACCAGCGCCTTGATGCCGCGCTGCAGAAGAAAGCGCGCCGACTCGCGTGTGTAGCGCGTGACCGTCTCGGGCGACTTGGTCCCATACGGAACGCGCGCCGTGTCGCCCAGGTAGAAGATCTGCTCGACGGGCAGCCGGGCCGAAAGCGCACCGAACACCGTCAGCCCCCCGATTCCCGAGTCGAACACCCCGATGGGACGCGAATCCACGCTCAATGTCCCGCCGTGCCGCGGCTCACGAGCGACATGTCGGGGGCGTAGCTGCGCCGCAAGTCGAGGTGCTCTTTCAAGGTGTCGCGCTCCTCGCCTTCCACCAGAATCCTGACGCGCCGGATCTCGGGGAAGTTGAAGGTGAGGGTGTCGACCAGGGAGAAGACGGTGGCAATCTCCGCCGCCGAGCCGCCGGGATGGCCGTCCACGAAGGCCCGCGAGAAATCGACGTAGGCCGTTCCGTCCGGACCGAGAAAGATCTCGCGCACCTCCGATGCCGCGGGCAGGGTCGGGAAGAGATCGGTCTTGGGCCCGTCCACCAGCTCGCGCACCGCCTGCCGCGCCTGGTCGGTCACCGTGGGCGTCAGGAAGATCTTGCGGGTCTCCGGCACCAGGTCCTCGCCGTCGGGCGACTGGAAGAAAAGGGTGATCTCGCGCTGGTTGCCTTCCTCGGCGGGCGCGGGGCTGCGGGACAGCGCCGGTGTCTCGGGCGAGGCGGCCTCGGCACCGGTCGCCGCGGGCGGCGGGTTGGCGGCGCGCCGCGAGTCCTTGCGCCAGAAGAGCGACATCCCCACCAGCAGGACGGAGATTCCGGCCGCGGTCAGGAGCACCCACTTTCCCGACCACCTCATCGGATCCCCAGCTGTTTCTCGGAGCGCTCCTTGAAGGCGGCCACGCTGTCCACGATCGCCTGGGCGATGCGGTCCTTGTAGCCGTCCTGCTTGAGACGATCCTCCTCCTCGGGGTTGGTGATGAAGCCGATCTCCACCAGCACCGCGGGCATGGTGGCCCCCATCAGCACCTTGAAGGGGGCCTGCTTCACGCCGCGGCTCTCGATGCGCAGCAGATCATTGAGATTCTGCTGGATGGCCTCCGCCAGCCGGCTGCTCTCGGCGAGGTACTGCGACTGGGCGAGGTCCCACAGCACCATGCCCAGCGCGGTGTCGGTCTTCGGATTCTCCACGCCGAGGGTGTTGTTCTCCAGGGCCGCGGCGGCGCGCGCCTCGTCGTCGGTCGCCTGATAGGAAAGGAAATAGGTCTCCGCCCCGCGCGCCTTGTTGGCCGGAGAGGCGTTGACGTGGATCGACAGGAAGAGATCGGCGCGTTCGTGATTGGCAATCGCGGTGCGGTCGTCGAGGCCGACCTGCCGGTCGGTGTCGCGCGTCAGGATGACGTGCACCCCCAGGCGTTTCAGCAGCCCCGCCTGGATGCGCTTCGCCATGTCGAGGGTCACGTCCTTCTCGAGCAGTCCCGTCGGGCCCTTGGCTCCGTTCTCCGATCCTCCGTGCCCGGCATCGACCACGATGACCTGGATTCCGGGGGCCCGGGACGGAACCGAAACCGGTCCTCGGGGCGCGGGCTCGGAGCCGGGCGGTTGAACCTGGTCGATTGTCCCGGCCGGCGGAGCCGCCGGAGCGGGCGCGCGGGTGGGTGGCGTCTCCGCGTCGGGCGAATCCGCCGCGGCGGCGGTCTTCCTCTGGAACTCGAGGATCAGGCGGAAGGGGGCGCTCATCTCGAAGCTGCTGACGGAGGCGAACTCGGGGCCGGTCGTGAAGATCAGCTCCGTCTGACGCGAGCCGCGATCCAGCTTGAAGTGATCGAGCGCCGGCTCGTCGACCCGCTTCGACTTGAACGGTATCGATTTGAAGGAACCCATGACGGTGACGATGACGTGCCCCGAGTCCTGGCGGACCTCGTAGTGCGGCCGGCCGGCGAATTCCAGGATGACCCGGCTACCGTGGGCCGCGCTCTGGAGGCGGACCGCGACCTCGTCGTCGCCCGGAGATTGCGAAGTGGCCGGAGCAGCCAGCAGCAGCACCGGCAGTGCGAACAGGAGAGACTTGAGGCGCAAGGAGCCCTCGCGAGGGGCCCGGCGCCTCGTCCCGGGCTGGGCGGGGCGTCCGGAGCGGTGGCGGACCGCTGACGTTAACCCGGGGGGAACCGGAAAGGCAAGCCGCCGGCGGAGCGCCTGTGCGACCAGACGCCCGCCGGCGGGTTGAGCGGATGGAGCAGAGCGTCAGGGACTAGGGAGTCGGCTCGCCCGGATCCACGTCGTTGCGGCCGTGGGTCCGGATCTGCCCGCGAATCTCGCCGCCGGGAAAGTCGCCCGCACCGGTGTTCTGGGGATCGATCCCGTCGTTGGTGTGGACGTTCACGTAGGCCCCGCCGTTGCGCATCGATTCCAGGAGGACCGAGAGGCTCTGGCCGGCGAGGGGCCCGACCAGGTTGGCCGCCGTGGCGGTTCCCTGGGAAAGGATGCCGCTCGACGGACCACCGCCGGGCGCCAGCGGCCCCGCCAGGAAGAGGACGACCGGCCCGTTCACCCCTTCCAGTCCGATGTGGATGTGCGAGGCGATGACGTTGTCGATGTCATCCACGATGAGTTTGTAGCTGAGCGTGGTTCCGTCGGCGCTCAGCCGGAAGAGCACCTTGCCGACCGCGTCGGTGGTGCGTGGAGGGACCTCGTTCGCACCAATCAGCTTCGCGCTGAACTCCACCCCTTTGGGTGCCGCGCTCCCGGGAGAAGAGAGGGGTCGTCGCATAGAGGCATCGTCATCTTGGCGCAGTCTTGACAGCACCTCGAAGGAATTCCTATCCTACGGCACCATGATCAAGAAGCGGATCGCCTATCTGGGGCTCGGCCTCATCCTCGTCGGCGTGCTGGTGCTCGTCTTCGGCGCATTCGGCTATTACTCGCAGCAGGATAGGCAGCTGGAGCTCGGCGCCTTCGATGCGAGCGTCGAGTTGCCCGAGCCGGGGCACGCGCGGGCGTGGACCAGCGGCCTCCTCCTGACCTCGGGCGCCGTCCTGGTGGGCCTGGGGTTGCGCAAGCGCTGAAAGCCGTTCGGCAATCGCCCTCGTCAACTCTTCCAAGAGGAGCTTCCGATGACACGCTTTCTGATCGTGACCGGAATCGCGCTCGGACTGATGTCGGCCATCGTCCTTCACCCTGGCAAGGGGCCGGTCGATCCGCAGGCCGGGCAGCCGACGATCGATTCCAGGTGCCCCGCGGTCTATGCGCCGGTGATCTGTGACGGCGGTAAGACCTATCCCAACCTGTGCTACGCGGAGCAGCACCACGCCAAGAACTGCGTGCCGCTCGGCGTTTAAGCCCTCGCAAAAGCAAAAACGCCCCCGGCGTCACCTGCGGGCGCCGGGGGCGTCGTCGTTTCGCGTCGGCTCGGACTCTTACTCGCCCGCCTCCTTGGCGATCTTCTCCAGGCTCAGCCAGCGATTGGTGCCGCAGAAGACCTGATGCTTGCGGGTCACCGGCTCCGGATCCGGCCCCGCCACCTCGAGGTTTTGTAGATCCGCCAGGGCCTCCAGCCCGATGCCGCGGAAGGATTTCAGGACCCTTTCCAGCATCAGCCCGGTGGAGCGGAACGCCAGGAGCGTGGAGAATTGCATCGTGTAGCCGAGCCTGCCGAGCTGGGCACAGGTCAGGAGCGTCCCGGCGCTCTTCGCCTTGCCCCAGTGCAGCGAGGGCGACAGGTTGAAGCCGAGGATCTGCTGCGGATAGTACTTGTGGATCGCCTCCGCGAATTCCTGCGGGCCGTCGATCAGCGTGTCGTTGAACTCCGGCCACAGCACGTCGATTCCCAGCGAGGCCGCTTCCAGTCCGCGGTCGATGGCGTTATCGATGCCCGCCTCGCGTCCGCCGGGCTCGGCCCCGTCGACGGCGTCGGTGCGCGCGATGACGACCGCGTCGATGCCGGTCGCCTGCGCCGCCGCCTTCACGGCGATCAGCTTCTCGATCCAGCGGCGCGTCGACACCAGCACCTTGGGCCGCTTCTTGCCGTGGTGCGCGATGACGTGGCCGCAGGTGCGCTCGGCCGGATCCTGGTCCTCCAGGTGGACGCCGGCCGCGCCGGCGCGGATCAGCTCGCGCGTCAGGGTGAAGGTCTGGGTGGGCCCGCCGAAGCCGGCCTCGATGTCGGCGAAAATGGGCGGCACGTTGAGCACCTCGCCGCCGCTGTCGTAGAAGTGGGTGTCACGGGTCCCCTCGATGCCGCGGGTCAGCTCGCGCACCAGCTCCACCATCGAATGGGACGGATAGATGCCGATGTCGGGGTACATGCTGTGCGCCACGGCCAGCTGCCAGCCGCTGGCGTAGAGGGCATCGAAGCCCAGGCGGGTCATCATCGAGGCGGTCAGGGCGTCGTAGGCACCCGCGGTGTGCAGGTAGCTCTGCTCCGGCCGGCTGGCGCGCTGCGCGAAGCGCTCCCGCAGGAGTATTCGCAGCTTCAATGACGGGTGGATTTCCTCCGGAGGGGCGAACAGCTTGCCTACCTCCAGCGCGGGATACTTCCAGGTCTTTCTCGCCGGCTCCGCGACCACCGCGGCTTCCGGCTCCAGCGTTCCGACTTCTCTCGAGCTCATCTCACGACCCCCTTTTCGTTATCTAGAATTCGCCCCGGCGGATCATCCCCTCCGACAGTGCGCGGGCGTTTCGGTAACGGTCCTTGACCGCGTCGAACCCCTCGGCCGAGCGCTGCTCGTCCAGGATCCTCTCCAGCTCCTCGTCGAACAGGCGGCCGACCAATTCCGCCGTGATCTTCACCTTGTCCTCCGTCTCCACCGCATGGCGGATACGCTGGGCCAGCATCAGCCGGTAGATCCGGTCGGTGGCCAGGTCCTCCATGAAGCCGCCGATCAGCTTGCCGTCGCGGTCGTATCCCTTGATGAGGCGCGCGCCGAGCCCCGACAACACCCCGTACCGGTACTCGATCACGGTGCGCACCGCGTCCCGCGTGCCGGCGTGGGTGATGGCACCGATGCCGCGCGGGTTGGGCGTGAGATCGGGACGCTGGGGCGCCTCCGGATGCGTGACCGTCAGCTGGTTGGGCTCCGGGAACTGCCCGACCGCCGTATCGCACTGGTCGGGATGCCCGGTCCAGGCGCCGTCGAATCCCAGCGCCGCCTCGTTCTTCTTGTCCACCGCCAGCCGCTGCAGGGCGACGGCGTTGAGCTCTTCGTTCTTGCGATCGGGGAACAGCGCGGTCATGCCGCCGATGGCGAGCGCGCCGTGGCGATGGCAGCAGTCCACCAGCCGCAGCCGCACGTTCTGGAAAAAAGGGATGTCATGCGGGATGGTGTTCCGGTCGGGCAGGATCCATTCCGGATCGGCGAGCTTGAAGTGGATCAGGCTCGCCATGTAGTCCCAGCGTCCCAGGTTCAATCCGACGACGTGGCGCCGCGCGGCGTAAAGGATCTCCTCGACCTGGTAGGCGGCGGGCAGCGACTCGATCAGGAACATCACCTTGGTCGTGCCCACCGGGATCCCGATCTCCTCCTCCATGGCGGCCAGGACGTCGCTCCACCATCCCGCCTCCTCCGCCGACTCCGACTTGGGGAGATAGAAGCCCAGCTTGCGCTGCAAGGTCGGATCACCGACCGCCGCCCGGCGCTGCCGGGCCGTCTGAAAGAAGACCATGGCCAGGTCGAACAGCGACGCCGACACCGGGTCACCCGGGAAAAGATGCCGCTCGGACAATCGCAATCCGCGGGGCCGGTAGAACCAGGCCTGCGGGCCCGGACGGATCTCCGAGGTCTTTCCGGTGGCGGGGTCGGTCCACCGCAGCTCGCCGCGGATCGCGGCGACGGTGTTCTGCTGGGCGGCGCGGACATGGTCCCAGTCGGTGGTGATCGAATCCTCGCCATCGGGCATGCAGCCGGGATCCTTGGTGTTGCACATGGCGATCAGGAGCTTGGGGTTGTCGGCGGGGCCGGTGATCTGGTTGCGCTGATCGCGCAGCCATTCGGGAAGCTCGACTCTCCAGTCGGAGCTCGCCTCCCCCTGCGGGAGATAGTCGACCGGCTTTCCCAAGTGCGCCGCCCGGAGGGCGGCCTCACGTGCTTTCAAAATGGCGGCGCGTCTCGCCTCGAAGCGCTCACGCAGGGAAGCCAGGAGGGCATGAAAGCCCTCCGGCAGGCCTTCGGCAGGCGGCTTCGCGGCAAACGATCCGGATTCGGAGCTCGAAAGCGGCGTTTCATTCATCGTTGCGGTGCTCCTCAGCAGTAGGACGCGGGTCGTTGGAGAGGCAAGGCGCGTACCATGCCCGTCGGCAGGCTCGACAGCTTGCCTCCGGGAAGCTCCAGCCCCTACAAACTTCGGGACTTAACCCAATCGAAAATCTGGCGTGAGCCCGGGAAAGGTACGACGAAGGTGTCGAATAGTCCAGAGTTTTCGACATTGATGTCGATCCTGATGCCTTCGGGGGTAGACAGGCTGAAACCTGGTGGTGAAAGGGAAGATGTCCGGACGATGGAGGGCGAGCCAAGCGGGAGCTTGGAGGCGGCGAACGAGTCCCAGGCAGACTAACGGGTCGACACCATTGTCGAGAACTTCGAATGTTTCGACCAATATGTCGAGCTCTAGACCTTCTCGCCGGCCGCTTTCCTCGGCTCGAGATGGTATTTGCGGGCCTTGTAGCGGACCATCCGCTCGGAGATCCCCAGCAAGCGAGCCGCGCGGCTCTGATTGCCGTCGGCGTTGGCCAGGGCCTCCGAGAGCAGCTCCTTCTCCAGCTGCTCCACGGCGGAGCGCATGGAAGGTGCGCGTCCTTTGCCGCGGGTGGCCGACTGGATATTGGGGGGCAGGTGGTATGGATAGAGGGTCATCCCGGTGCAGACCAGGACGGCCCGCTCGACGGCATTCTCCAGCTCCCGGACGTTTCCCGGCCAGGGATAGGCCATCAGGAGCTCGAGCGCCCCCGGAGAGAAGCGCCGCACCGGCTTGCGGTTGGCCGCCGCGCTGCGCTCCAGGAAGTGCTCGCTCAGGATCGGGATGTCGCTCTTGCGGTCCCTCAGCGGGGGCAGGTGGATCGAGACGACATTGAGCCGGTAGTAGAGGTCCTCGCGGAAGGCACCGCTGGCCACCGCCGCCTCCAGGTCCTTGTTCGAGGCGGCCAGGACGCGCGCGTTGCAGCGCAGCGTTTGGGTCCCCCCGACTCGCTGAAACTCGCGCTCCTGCAGGACCCGCAGGAGCTTCGCCTGCGTGGCGGGCGACAGCTCGCCGATCTCGTCCAGGAAGATCGTCCCGTCGCCCGCCACCTCGAAGCGCCCTTTCTTCTGCTCCAAAGCTCCGGTGAAGGCACCCCGATCGTGACCGAACAGCTCGCTCTCGATGAGGGTTTCGGGAAGGACGGCGCAGTTGACCCGCACGAAGGGGCGCGCCGAGCGGCCGCTGAGGCGGTGCACCGCGGCGGCCACCAGCTCCTTGCCGGTGCCGCTCTCGCCGCGCAGGAGGACGGTGGCGTCGGAGCGCGCCACCTGCTCGGTCATCCGGAACAGCTCCTTCATCCGGGCCGAGTTCCCGATGATGTCGCGGAACTGCCCGACCGAGTCGGCCCCCGTCGCCGCGGCGCCGGAAGCCTCCGGCTCCGCGCGGGAGGCACGTGCCGGCTCCGGCTTGCGCTGCAATCGGATGAACATCGCCAGGATCGAGGCGACGCCGGAGAGGAACTTCAGATCCTCCTCGAAGCCCGAGGAGGAGCGCGATGGTCGCAGCACGCTCAGCGCTCCCTGCGGCCGCTCCGCCTCCAGGATCGGGACGCACAGGAAGGCTGCATCGGGATCGGTGCTCAGGGTCCCGGTCCGATCCAGGAACTGCGGCTCCCGTGAGATGCGCGGCACCACCACCGGGACGCCGGTCGCGACCACCTGCCCCGTGATTCCCTCGCCGATCTGGTAGCGCCCCCGGCGGCGCTGCTCGTCGGTGAGCCCGTGGGCCGCCGCGATGCGCAGCTCCTTGGTGCCGGGGCGCACCAGGCTCACGGTGCCGCGCTCCATCTTCATCTCGCGGGCAAGCAGCTCGAGGACCTGCTCCAGGCCGCGCCCGAGGGCGGGAGCGCGCTCCAGCGCCTGGACGATCTCCTGGATGACGTGAAGCTCCTTCGAGGTGCGGCCCGCCATGCCTTGTCGCGCGCTCCTAATGGCCGCCGGCGCGGGCGCTCTTGGTCCAGCGATCGAGCCATTCGAGGACGGTCTCGTGCCAGAGAACGCTGTTGGCGGGCTTCAGGACCCAATGGTTCTCGTCGGGGAAATAGAGGAAGCGGCTCGGAATGCCGCGGCGCTGCAGCGCGTTGAACGTGCCGAATCCCTGCGTTTCCACCACGCGGTAGTCCTTACCGCCATGGATCACCAGCGTCGGCGTCTTCCAGTTCTTCACGAAATTCGCGGGATTCTGCTCTTCGTACCCTTTCGGGTTGTCCCAGGGCGTCCCCTTGTGGTCGCGCTCCGGGAACCAGAGCTCCTCCGTGTCGTAATAGGCCATGCGCTCGTCAATGTTGCCGTCATGGGCCACCAGACATTTGAACCGGTCGGGCCAGTTCCCGGCAATCCAGTTGATCATGTAGCCCCCGTACGAGGCGCCCAGCGCGCAGACGTTGCCGGCGTCCATCCAGGGGTATTTCTCCAGCGCCGCGGCCAGCCCTCTTTTCAGATCTTCCAGCGGCTTGCCTCCCCAATCCGACTGGATCGAGTCGGTGAAGGCCTGCCCGTATCCCGGCGTGCCGTGGAACTCCACCACCAGCGCGGCATAGCCAGCCCCGGCATAGGCCTGCGGGTTCCAGCGGTAATGGAAATGGTTCCCCATGGACACCTGCGGCCCGCCGTGGATGAGCATGGCCACCGGGTATTTCCGGGAAGGATCGAAATCGGCCGGCGGGACGACGTAGGCGTAGACCGTCTCGTCGTTCCATCCCTTGAAGCTGAACTGCTCCGGCTTGCCGATGCGGGCCGCCGCCATGCGCGCGTGATTGAAGTGGGTGATCGGCCGCGCGTCGGTGCCATCCGGCTTGCTGGAGTAGATCTCCGCCGGGGAGGTCAGGCTGTCGAGCAGGTAGACCAGACGATTCTGGGCCGGCGAGGGATTGTCGGCCGTGCCTTCCTTGACGATCGCCGAAGCACGGCCGCTGGCGATGTCGATCGCGAAGATCGATTTCTGCCCGCGGTTGTCGGCGGGGGCGTAGATCGTCCGGCCGGTCGGAGCGAAGGCGATGGAGGAAGGGGCGAAATCCCACGCTTCCGCCAGGACGCGCGGCGTCCCGGAAGGATAGAGCATCAGCATGATACGGGTGCGGTCGGCCTCGTACCCCGGAACCGACATCGCCAGGTAGGCAAGGGTCTTGCCGTCGGGGGAGAAGACGGGGGCGGTATCGGTCGCCTTGTTGGCTTCGGTCAGGTTCTTCGGCTCCGCCGATCCATCCACCGGTACGGCGAACAGGTCGGAATTCGTCGACCAGGCCTCCTCGCGCCCCACGTTCTTGGCTGTAAAGACCAGGGTCCGTCCGTCGGGGGAAAAGGCGGCCTCTTCGGATCCCCCGAAGGGCTTGCTGGGGCTGTCGGCTTCCATGCCCTTCATCAGATCGAGCGGGTAGCCTCCTTCGATGCGCAGGGCGAACCAGTGGGAGCGCCGCCCGTCGGCCCAGGTGTCCCAGTGTCGGATCATCAGCTGATCGAAGATCTGCCCCGTGGCTTTACGGGCCGCGGTGTCCTCGAGGCGCTTCGTCGTGCACTGCAGATTGGCACAGTCGGCGAAGACCTCCATGGCGACGGCCAGACTGCGGCCGTCGGGGGAGACCAGGAAGGCACCGACATCCAGCGGGAGATGGGTGACCTGGGCCGATTCACCGCCATCCATCGACAGCTTCCATACCTGCGAGGAGCCGCCGCGCGTCGACAGGAAGAAAATCGTCTTCCCGTCGGGGGCCCAGCGCGGCGAGGAGTCCGAGGCGTCGTTGGAGGTCAGCTTGCGCAGCCCCGTGCCGTCCAGGCTCACCAGGTGGATGTCGGTACGGCGCTTGTTGGCCGCCAGATCCAGCTCGCTGACCACGAAGGCGATGCGCCGCCCGTCGGGCGACACCTGCGGATCGGAGATGCGGTCCATCGCGATCATGTCGTGGACCGAGAAAGGATGGGATTCGGCAGCGGCGGCCATCGCCGGCGTGCCGGCAAAGACGGCCGGCAGCACGCACAGGGCGAGAGCCGCACAGGTCGTGAGTCGCATGGACGCTCTCCTGGATGAGGGGGCCTGAATCGCTGTTTTCAGGGGCGAAAGAATAGGCCCCGCTCCGATGCCGCGTCAACCTTGCCGCATCTTCCCGGCCGCCTTGGCGAAATCTGATGTAACTTGAGACGCAGCCCTCAAGACTATTAGAAGTGGGTAGCAGCCCTCCGGGAGCCGCCGTCCGGTCCATCCGTGCATGCGGGACGAACCCCTCCGTCCCGCGGCCGCGGCGCAAGACGCCGCCCTCATGCCGCGCGGCGGCCCCGGTTCTTTTCCTTCTTCTCACTCTTTGCGCGGCTTCGTCCTGGGAGGAATCCCACCCGGGCCCGCTCGCCCATCGTGCAGCTCGGCGGCGAGATCGCCGTAGCGCTCGCGGATCTTCCTGCGGCAGCGGTGCACTCTCACCTTGATCGCCCCGACCGACTTCCCGAGCCGGCGGGCGGTCTCTTCATAGCTGCAGCGCTCCTCGAACAACATCGCCATGAGCTTGCGATCGATCTCCGAAAGACCGCGCAGGACCCGGCGCACCAGCTCCTCGGCGATGGCGCCCTTCTCCGCGGCGCCGGCTTCGCTCGCTTCATGGACGAGGGGCAGCGCGGGAGGTCCCTGGACGCGGCGCAGGAAGTCGGCTTCGGCGTTGTGGGCAACCTGGTGGACGTAGGTCTTCAGCGAGGCTCCGCCGCGGAAGCTGCCGGCTCGCAGGCTCTTGACCAGGCGCATGCGCACGTCCTGGCGGAGATCGTCGAGCGCGTCGAAGGCGAGGAAGCGGCGGCGAAGGGCGGCGTCGATCCAGCGGTCGATGGTCTGCAGCGCGGCGGGCTCGCCGAGGAGGTAGGCTTCGATCAGAGTCCGGTCATCGGGGAAGGCAGATTTCGGCACTCACACCCGGCCCAAGCTTCCCCCCGGGACAGCCGATCGCATCGTACGCCCCGCCGTCGGGACCCTGTCAAGAGATTTTCGCGATGGATGCCGCCAGGACATACGCGGGAGCGTTTTCGATGCGGCGGGTCGGCTGCCTCGCCCGGATTTTCCGGCACGAATGGAGTTACAATCCCCCCTGCCGGTCTCCCCCAGGGACCAAGAGCGATGGATCGCGGCCACCCTCGCCTGGTGACCCGACATCGTCCCGGAGAATCGCTCTGCTGCACTCATCAGGCGTCGGCGATCGCAGCCCGTCCGGACGCGAGCTTCCATCGGCGGGCGCACCAGGGATCGCCGGCCAGATCATTCCCTGCCGGCGCTTCGGCGCGCTTCGACCATCCGCCGCGCTTTCCTTCCATATCGTATCGCCCGCCGCCGGGCCATTCCTGCGGGCGCCGCTTCACCGCCAACTGAAAGGGGCACCGCCATCATGAGCCAGCAACCCACGCGACGCCGCTTCATCAACTGGTTCCTGGGAACCTCGCTGGGAGCCATGGCCGCCTCGGTCCTCTATCCCGTGTCGCGCTATATCTCCCCTCCCGACATTCCGGAGGCCGCCACCGATCGCGTGGTCGCCGCGCGCGACGGCGAGCTGAAGCCCAACGCCGGAAAGATTTTCCGGTTCGGCAGCCTACCGGGCCTGCTGGTACGGAGCGCGGACGGAAGCTACAAAGCCTTCTCGGCCACCTGCACGCACCTCAACTGCACCGTGCAGTACCGGGATGACACGCGGCAGATCTGGTGCGCCTGCCACAACGGCACTTACGACCTGACCGGCAAGAATCTCTCCGGGCCCCCGCCGCGGCCCCTCGAGGAGTACACCGTCAACGTGGCCAATGGCGAAGTCGTGGTGTCGCGGACATGAGCGCGGGCGAGGGGCGCGGAAGGGCGGTGCTGGACTGGATCGAGGAGCGCTCGGGCTGGTCCTTCCTGCTGGAGCTGGGCCGCCATAAACAGGTGCCGAGACACCGGCATACCCTCTGGTACTACCTGGGCGGCATGACGCTGTTCCTGTTCTCGGTGCAGGTGGCCACCGGCATTCTGCTCCTCCTGTACTACCGGGCCTCGGCCGAGGAGGCCTTCGAGAGCGTGCAGTTCATCATGGCCAAGGTGCCGTTCGGCTGGCTCATCCGCTCCATCCATTCCTGGTCGGCGAACCTCCTGATCTTCGTGCTGTTCGTGCACATGTTCAGCGTCTTCTTCATGAAGGCCTACCGGCGTCCGCGCGAGCTGACCTGGTTCAGCGGCGCGTTCCTCCTGTTCCTGATGCTCGCCTTCGGCTTCTCCGGCTATCTGCTGCCGTGGAACAAGCTGGCTTTCTTCGCCACGCAGGTGGGCACCGACATCGCCGGGTCGCTGCCGGGGGTGGGACACTTCGCGCTGCGCTTCCTGCGCGGCGGAGACCAGGTGACCGGAGGCACGCTGACGCGCTTTTACGGAATGCACGTGGCCGTGCTGCCCGCCCTGACCACCGCATTGGTGGGCCTGCATCTGCTGATGGTCCAGAAGCACGGGATGAGCGAACCCCCCTCCGTGCAGGCGCGCCGGCAGGCTTCCGGCGAGACGCGCAAGAGCATGTCGTTCTGGCCCCATTTCCTGCTGCGCGACGCCATCGGATGGAGCGCGGCGATCGGCGTCCTGGCGGCGCTGGCGGCGCTTTTCCCCTGGGAGCTGGGGGAGAAGGCCGATCCCTTCGCGCCGGCCCCGGCCGGAATCCGGCCCGAGTGGTACTTCGCCTGGATGTTCCAGAGCCTGAAATTTCTCCCGGCGCACGTGCTCGGAATCGAAGGGGAGCTTCTGGGAGTGCTGGCGATCGGCGCCGCGGCGGTGGTCTGGCTGCTGGTGCCCTTCCTGGATCGCTCTTCCGTTCCGGGAGATCGCGTGAGCCGCGCCTTCACCGTGGCGGGATGGCTGGCGCTTGCGTTCATGGCAGTGATGACCCTTCTGGTCTACCTGCCTCAGAGGAGCTGACATGAAGCGGGGTCCGTCTGCGCTGTGCCTGGTGATCCTGATCCTGACGGCGGCCGCCGCGGCGGCACGGGCGGCGGAGCCGCCGCACGAGCCGGCCGGATTGCGACCCACCGAGACGAGCTGCTTCCTGTGCCACGCGACGCTGGAAGGCGAGCCCACCAAGAACGCGGCCGACGACGTCCATTTCCAGCGCGGGCTCTCCTGCCATGACTGCCACGGCGGCAATCCGACCGCCATCGACGACATGGAGGCTTCCCACGACCCCCGCCGCGGATGGAAGAAGCCCTCACGCCTGCAGATCCCCGATTTCTGCGCCCGCTGTCATTCCGACGCAGTCTTCATGAAGCGCTTCAATCCGCACGCGCGCGTGGATCAGCTCAGCGAGTACCGCACCTCGGTGCACGGCCAGAAGAACGCGCGCGGCGACGAAGGCACCGCGGTATGCGTGGACTGCCACAACGTGCACGGAATCCGGGCCGTGTCGGATCCGCGCTCCCCCGTCTACGCGCCTAATGTCGCCGCCACCTGCGGCCGCTGCCACGCCGACGAAAAGAAGATGCAGTCCTACGGGCTGCCCACCGGCCAGGTCGAGCAGTACCGCACCAGCGTCCATGCGCACGCCCTGGTGGATGGGGGGGACCTCGCCGCCCCGACCTGCAACGACTGCCACGGGAGCCACGGCGCCGTGCCTCCAGGAGTGGAGAGCGTCACCAGCGTGTGCGGCAGCTGCCATCCGCGCGAGGCGACGATGTTTCGCGAGACCGAGGCGAAGAAAAAGATTGATCTCGAGCCCTGCATCCGCTGCGTGGTGTGCCACAGCAACCACGCCGTGCAGGCCCCGCGCGACGAGATGCTCGGGGTGGGCAAGGAATCGACCTGCACCGGCTGCCACAGCGAGGGGGACGCGGGCTATGCCGCGGCGGCCAAGATGGCGCAATCGGTCGCGACGCTGCAGGCGCGCCACCAGGAAGCCTCGCTGCTGCTCGAGCGGGCGGAGCGCGCCGGCATGGAGGTTAGCGAGGATCGCTTCGCCTTGCAGAAGGCCAAGGACAGCCTGGTGGAATCGCGCGTCCTGGCCCACTCCTTCGATCTGGAGCGCTTCATGACGGCGGCGACCGCCGGGATCACCACCGCCGATCAGGGGGTGGCAGCGGCCCGCCGCGCCTTCGGCGAGCTGCGCTTCCGCCGGGTGGGTCTGGGGCTGTCGCTTCTGGTGATCGGGGCCGTGATCGCCGCGCTGTTCATCAAGGTGAAGGAGCTCGATCGCACGGGGGGCTGAGACGCGCGCTCACAGGTACTTGACGAACACGACCTCGTTGCGCGACTCGTTGTAGATCAGCTCGTCGACCTTGGCGCGCGCCATCAGGATGCCGAAGCCTCCGGGACGGATCCCCTTCTCCAGCCGGACAATCATGTGGTCCATCGGGCTCGCGCCCTCCGGGTGCCCGACGGCCGCGTGCTTCAGGTTATCGAAGCTGAAGCCGGGGCCGGGATCGGCGATGCGGTAGAGGAGCATTTTCCTGGCGCGCACGTAGGCGATCCGCACCTTGCGGTTCGGATCGAGCTGCCCGCCCCACTCGATGGCGTTCAGCAGCAGCTCGCGGAAGGCGTAGCCGACCGACTCGCGGACCTCGGGGGCCAGGTCGGCGTCGAGGTGCCCCATGAACCCCTCGATGCGGGCCGCCGCCTCGCGCGTGCACGGGACCAGCAGCTCCAGCCACTCGGGCCGCGCCGAGAGAACCTCGATCGGCAGCATGGTGGGGGTGTGCGAGGCCATGTCGCGCAGCATCTCCACCAGCGCCTTCGGCTCGATCGGCTTGGTGATGTATTGGTAGGCCTGCTCGCGTACCGCCCGCAGCAGCGTTTCCGGCGTGCTGTCGGAGGTCATGACCACGACGCGCGGGCTGGAGGACCAGTCCTTCAGGTGCGCCAGCACCTCCAGGCCGTTCATGCGCGGCATCCAGATGTCGAGAAGCAGGAGATCGAATGTCTTGCGCTTCAGCTTGGCGAGCGCCTCGGCGCCGTCTTTCGCCGTGGAGACGGTGAAGTTCGCCGCCCTGAGGCGCTCGCGCAGGAGCAGGCGGGTCGGACGATCATCCTCCGCCACCAGAATCGAGTTCATGGACGCGCTCTCCTTCGGGCCGCGAGCGGCCGGACCTTCTTGCGGGGGACCAGGGTTTCCAGGGATCGATCCAGCTTGCGGATCTCGGTGACCAGCTGATGGAACATGCCGCGCGCCCCCTTGAGCTCTCCGGTGCGGGCCAGCTTCTCCAGGCGGAAGGCGGCTTCGGCGGCGGCGGGAGCGGCCAGGGTCGCGGCGGCGCCTTTGATGGCGTGGGCATGGTTGCGCAGGGCTTCCGCGTCCCTCGCGTCGAGCGCCCCATGGATGTGCTCCAGGGTCTCCGGGTAGTCGGAGCGGAAGGCCCGCACCATGCGGCGCAGCAGCGGCAGGTCCCCTTCCACCCTCTCCTTCAGCAGCGCCTCGTCGAACGATTTGCCGCGGGTCGAGCGGAGCGCGAAGCGCTTCGTCGATTTCGCCTTGCGCACCGCCAGGCGGCCCACCGTCTCCAGCAGCTGCGCGGCATGCACCGGCTTGGAGAGATACTCGTCCATGCCCGATTCCAGGCAGCGCTCCTTGTCCCCCTGCATCGCATGGGCGGTCAGCGCGACGATCGGCACCCGCCGCCGGGTGCCGCGCTCGCGCTGGCGGATCGCCTGTGCCGCCTCCAGCCCGCTCATGCGGGGCATCTGCACGTCCATGAGAACCAGGTCGAAGGGGACCTCGATCGCCTCCTCCATCGCGCGCACCGCCTCGAATCCGTCCGCGGCAATCACCACGGCGTGCCCGCGCTTCTCGAGAATCTTGCGGGCCACTTCCTGATTGACCCGGTTGTCCTCGGCCACCAGGATTTTCAGCCGCCCGGGCCCCGGACGGCCGCTCACGGCAGGCTCCTGACGGCGGGACTCCCCCGCGCCCAGCGCCGTGACGATGGCGTCCCACAAATCCGACTGCTTGATCGGCTTGGTCAGGTACCCCGCCAGCCCCAGCTCGCGACAGCGCTTCACCTCGTCGGGCCGCCCGGCCGAGGTGAGCATCAGCAGCGGCGTGTCGGAAGCATGCGGGTCGTTGCGAATCCTCTCGGCCAGATCGAACCCGTCCATCTCCGGCATGTGGCCGTCGAGCAGCGCCAGCGAGAAGGGGCGACCCGTGCGCTGCGCCTCGCGCAGCGCCGTCAGGGCGGCGGCTCCGCCCCCGGCCGTCTGCGGCCGCAGCTTCCAGCCCGCCAGCATCTCCTCGAGGATCCAGCGGTTGGTGGCGTTGTCGTCCACCACCAGGATGCGCATGCCGTGCAGGTCCTTGGCCGCAGAGCTACCCGGCGGCGTGGCGGCGCGCGCCGCGCGCCCGAAGCGCGCGGTGAACCCGAAGGTGCTTCCCTCCCCCGGCGTGCTGCGCAGCCACAGCTTCCCACCCATCAGCCCCACCAGCTCGGAGGCGATCGCCAGGCCCAGCCCGGTGCCGCCGTACTTGCGCGTGGTGGAGCCGTCGGCCTGCGCGAAGGCCTCGAAGACGCGCTGCTGCTGATCCTGCGGGATGCCGATGCCGGTGTCGCTCACCGAGAAGCGCAGCACCACTTCGCGGCCGTCGAGCGACTCCGCCTCGGCGCGCACCACCACCTCGCCGCGCTCGGTGAATTTGATGGCGTTGCCCACCAGGTTGAGGAGGATCTGGCGCAGCCGGCCCGGATCGCCGACCAGCATCTCCGGGACGTCGGGACGCACGTGCCACACCAGCTCGAGCCCCTTCTGCTGCGCCCTGAGGGCCAGCGCTTTCAGCGAATCGGCCAGCGCGTCACGCAGGTCGAAGGGGGCCTCCTCCAGCCGCAGCTTGCGCGCCTCGATCTTGGAGAAATCGAGGATGTCGTTGATCAGCGCCAGCAGCGAATCGGCCGAGTCGCGCACGGTGTTGAGATATTCCCGCTGCTCGCGGTTGAGGCGCGTCCCCAGGGCCAGCTCGGTGACTCCGATGATGGCGTTCATCGGCGTGCGGATCTCGTGGCTCATGTTGGCGAGGAACTCGCTCTTCGCGCGGGTCGCCTCCTCGGCGCGCCGCTTCGCTCCCTCCAGCTCCTTGACCAGCTGCGCCAGCCGCGCGGCATTCTCCTCCTCGGTCTGGCGGGCGACTTCCAGCTCCTCGGTGTAGCGGCACAGCGCCTCCTCGGCACGTCGGCGCTCGATGAACTGCCCGATCTGGCTCCCCACCGTGGCCAGCATGCGCAGCAGGTCCTCGTCCGGCTCACGGATCTCACGGCTGAAGAATTCCATCACCCCGAGGACCTCGTCCTGGAGGACGATCGGAAAACCCAACGCGCCATGCAGACCTTCGCGGGCGGCCGAATCGGAGCGCGGGAAGTTGGCGTCGCGCGTGACGTCGGGGATCCAGGCGGGCGATGCCGACGACCAGACCCTTCCGGGGAGGCCGATGCCGGGACGGAAGCGGCTGGCGCGGCTGGAGGCTTCGAACTCCCGGCAGGATCCGGACGGGTGCCAGGCTTCCAGGCAGGCGATGCATTCGGAGGCCGTGTCCACGCCCCACAGGGCGCCATACTCCCAGCCGAGGACCTCGCAGATGGCCTGGAGGATGCGCGGCGCGGCGTCGGTGAGCGAGGCTGATTCGGACAGCGCCAGGGCCGTGGCGTACTGCACCGTCAGACGCTTGCCCGCGGCGGTGGGAGCGGCGCCGGCGAGTTCTTCGGGACAGGACATCGGATGCGCTCCGATCGAGGGAGAGGTCCGTTCTATGCCTTCGGACACCTCGCCGTCAAGCGAGGGCCCGGCGATGTTGCCCGGCGCGCGTTCAGCGGACAGCCGGGATGCCGGAAAGAACTTCGCGCAGGGGACGTCCGTCGCGCCCCGGGGGCACCGGCACGCCCGCGAGCCATCCCAGGGTCGGTGCAAGGTCCACGGTGCGGACGCGCTGATCCGACATCCCGCGCGGGATCCCGGCTCCCCAGAAGATCAGCGGCACCCAGCGGTCATATTCATAAGGCGATCCGCCGGCGGCTGCATCGCTCCCCACCAGGGTCTCGCGTGTCAGTCGCACGACGATTCCTTCGCTTCCCACACCTTCCTCCGCCATCGCGGAGAAGGGAAAGGCCGGGACCCGATCGGCCCGATAGGAGTTGCGATAAAGGGAGGTGAATTCATCGCACGTCTCGCCGCCCGTGAGGATCTCGGGCGTCATCGCCTCGGCGATGAAATCGAGGCGGCCCAACGCCTCCTGCTCATCCCGGGACGGCCGGGCGGCGCCCGGGCCCGGTGCGGCGCGGTGCATCGCATCCAGCGCCGCGCGCGCCTGCTCCACGGATAGCCGCCGGCCGGCGCGCCCGCGCTCGCGCTCGTGCTCGGGGACGTTGGCGACGCCGTGCGAGGATGTCAGCGCCACCAGGACGCCACCGCCGCCCGCCTGACGCTCCAGCAGCGAGAGAAAACTCCCCAGCTCGCGATCCAGCTTCAGGAGGCCATCGAGCTGCTCCAGGCTGAAGGGGCCGAAGCGCCTGCCGATGGCCTCGACCTGGGACAGCTCCAGGAGGAGCAGGTCAGTTCCTTCCCGCTTCCCCATTCCCAGCGCTTCGACCGCTCCGCCGGCCAGCTGCAGCGTGGCCTTGTCGAGGTCGGGAGTCCGGGCGAGCCAGCCACCAAGTCCGGCGCCTCCGGCGGCGCCCTCCGGCGCGGATTCCGATTCCATCCGGTGCGGGAAGACGACATGAATCCCGTCGGCCTCGAAGCTCATCATGTCGGGAAAGGCCATCGCCTTCCCCTCGTCCGGAACCTGCTCCACCCAGGGATTGGATTCCTCCTGGAGGCGCGGCAGCTTCTCGCGCTGGAAGCTCTTCAGATATTGGGGAGCTTCCTTGCGGTAATAAGCCGAGGTGACGTAGCCGCCGGCGGCCGGCGAGTACCAGAAGACATCCCCCCGGAAGGCTCCCGCGAGGTAAGCGGCCGAAGTCTCTCCCGATCCGAGGACGACGACGCGCGCCGCCGGATCGGACGCGGCCAGCCACTCGGGGAGGGTGCGCTCCAGGATACGGCGCGGCGAGACTCCCGGCTCACCTCGGCCTTCGAAGATCGGCTCCGATTCGTCGGCAAGGGCCGCGACCAGGCGCCGGCTTCCCGATGGGCCTTCGTAGAAGAAAGCGTCGACGATGCCGTGCCGCGATGGATGGGTGCCCGTCGCGAGCGTGACCAGACCCGGCGCAGTCAGGGTGACGGCATGGTCCACCGTGGCGCGCGAGAAGCGATACCCCTCGTCGCGCAGCCTGCGGAAGCCGCCTTTCAGGATCGTGTCGTAGCGGTCGAGGAGATCGGCGCGCAGCTGGTCGACGACGATGAGCACCACCAGCTTCGGCCGCGGCGGCGACGGAGAATCCTGGCGGCAGGAAAGCGAGAGGGCGGCAAGGATCACGCAGATAATGAGCGAAAGCGGCACCGGGAGAGCGACCTTGCCGGTTTTTTCTCTTGCGGGTCCGGGGGAAACCGGGCTATCGTCCGCCCCGCCACATGGGGTGGCGGCGATTCCGGCACGGGAGAGATTCGGCATGCGGCACTCTTCGACGAAGTGGCTGGTGATTGCGGGCGCGGCGGCAATCCTGGGGATCCTTCCCCTGCATGCCGGCTCGTTCGAGGTGACTCCCTACTACGGCTATCGCCTGGGGGGCGAGTTCAACGACTTCGACACCTCCGGGGTCGACAACCTGGAGATCGACGACGGCGATTCCTGGGGC
>DASTZC010000111.1 GCA_035764505.1 Candidatus Polarisedimenticolia bacterium | reverse complement strand
TGCAGGTCGAGTTGATACTTCGAATCGGCCTTGAGGGTGGGGACGACATCCAGCGGGTTGACGAACTTGCCGCTGCGCGGATCCTTATCGTAATCGAAATAGAGAAACATCATCCCGGGTGGGACGACCTGGCTCCTCGCCAGAGCGCGCATCCCCTCCCGGACGGCGTGATCCTCGTAGCGGTACAACGACTTGAGGAGCTTCTGCTCGGTCTGGTTGAAACCCTCCGTGAAGTCCATGGAATCCCCCTGCGCCGGGATAAGGAGGCAGCTGCCTCACAGGTTCAGTTCGGAAGCCTTTGATGGTATTAACGCGGCAGGGGGCGATTCTGCACGGGGAATGTCCGCAAGAAAGCGCGGGGAGAATCGCTTGTGGTTTTGATCGGTGGCGCGGTCGATGGCTGCGGGTCGGGCCGGCGGCGGTCAGGCGACGACGGTGCGGGTATCGATTCGTGGGATGCCTGCGGGGATCTCGCCGGCCTCGTCGAGATACATGCGACTCCAGAGCTCCAGGTTGAGCAGCTCCCAGAGCAGCTCGCCGTGATGGGCGCGGCCGGCCACATGGTCGTCGATTACCTGCTCCACCTGGCGCATGTCCCACAGGCCGCGCTCGCGAAACGAGGCGGAGGCGAGATGATCGAGATAACGCCCCAGACCGTGCCGGTTGCGGAACCAGCGGTCGAGCGGCACGCCGAAACCCGACTTCTTGCGGTAGACGATCTCCTTCGGCAGGTAGCGCTCCGCCAGCCGCTTCACGAGGATCTTGTTTTCCCAGGCCGAAACCTTCTTGGCGGCGGATATCCCGAGCGCCAGCTGGACGACCCGATAATCCAGAAACGGCACACGCGCCTCGATTCCCGCCGCCATCGACATCTTGTCCTGGCGATCCAGCAGGCAGACCAGGTACTGCAGCAGGTCCAGGTAGAACATCCAGGCGTAGGGATCGTTGTTGTCGGCGCGCGCCTCGGCCAGCCGGGCGCGCCGGCTCGTCCAGGTCCAATCGCCGGGCACCGGGAAGATGGAGCGCGGCACCGCATCATCCATATAGGCCGCGTTCGTGATGATCATCTCCTCGAAGGGTTGGGAGAGCAGGCCCATCAGGCGATCGAGCCGGCGCCCGCCGAGCCGCCTGACGAGCCCCCGCACACCTCCCGGCAGCCCCATCGGAAGGCGGCCGATGAGACCGCGCGCGACGACGGCGCGGTAGCGCGGATACCCTCCGAACAGCTCGTCGGATCCCTCCCCCGACAGCATCACGGTGACACTCTGCTTGGCCAGCCGGCTGAGCAGCAGGATGCAGATCGAGTTGGCATGATTCAGCGGTTGGTCGTGAAACCAGATCGACTCAGGCAGGGCCCCGCTGAACATCTCCTCGGTCACGGTGAGCGGATGGTGCTTCGTCTTGCAGATCTGGCTGGCCAGCCGGGCGAAACGGCTCTCGTCGAAGCCGGGATCCTCGAAACCGACGGAGAAGGTATTGAGCTCGGTGGTGGTCAGGCGTGACGTGTAGGCGGTGATCAGGCTCGAGTCGATGCCTCCCGAGCAGTAAGTGCCGAGCGGCACCTCGCTCATCAGGCGGAGCTTCACCGAATCGGCCAGGAGCTGGTCGAGCTCCTCGGCCCGCCTATCCAGCGGTTCGTCGTCCTTGTCCTGGGTGAATGGGAGGTGCCACCAGCGGCGCGTCCGGGTACCGGACGCCGAGACCAGCATCGTGTGCCCGGGCTCGAGCGTGCGGATTCCTTCGAAGAAGGTGCGCTCGCCGGCCAGATGGCGGAAAACGAGGTATTCGGGGATGCAGTCGCGGCGCAGCTCCGGCCTGACGAAATCCCAGGCAAACAGCGCCTTGATCTCCGAAGCGAACAAAAGGACGCCGGCACCGCGCCAGAGGTAGAGCGGCTTCACCCCCATCCGGTCGCGCGCCAGGAACAGCTGGCGGGAGCGCCGGTCCCAGATGGCGAAGGTGAACATCCCGTTGAGCTGATCGACGCAATCGGGCCCGCGCTCTTCGTACAGGTGCAGGATGGTTTCGGTGTCGCTGCGGGTCTTGAAGACGTGTCCCCTGGCCAGCAGGTCGCGACGCAGCGGCTCGTAGTTGTAGATTTCGCCGTTGAAGATGATCCAGAGCGAGCCGTCCTCGTTGGACATCGGCTGCTGGCCGCAGGCGATGTCGATGATGCTGAGGCGCCGGTGGCCAAGGCCCAGGCCGGGGTCGACGAGGAGGCCTTCGCCGTCCGGTCCGCGATGGGCCATCCGGTCCCGCATGGCGATCAGGCGGACGCGATCGACGACCACCCCCGCGTCGTCGTAGAAAACCCCGCAGATGCCGCACATGCGAAACCGCCTGCCTCCATCGAAAAGGCCTCGATTCAGCCCAATAGGTGAATTTACCTAAGACCTCGGAGGGCGGTCAAGGCAAACGGCCCGGGACTCCTCAGCCAAAAACGGGCTCCTCGTCGGGGAAGGTGCGAATCGAATTCCAAAGCTCTGCCTGCTGGATCTCCAGGATCGACTCCCGGCTGGGGTTGTACTGCGAGCTCAGGGCGAACTCGAACGAATGAGGAGCCGGGCCGGCCAGGATCAGATCGAAGAACAGGAAGGAGCGGTGCGACAGATCCAGAAGGAAATAGTTGGAATCGGCCTTGACGTGGACGATGGCGCCGTTCGCCACGCCGGCACCCTGGGTCATGCCGAGCTGCACCCTGAGGTAGCTTCCGGCTCCCGAGCCGAAGCTCAAGCGCTGGTACCCGGGCTTGTTCCAGGCCAGGGTCATCTTCCACATGTCATAACGGGTAAAGGTCACCAAGGAAAAGGAGAAAAAGAACTTGTGTTTGCCGCCGATGGGATAGAAAGAGCCGTAGGTTGGACTGAAGATATCGAGGAGCTGGTCCCCCCAATTGAGCGCCGCGGCCACCGCGGCGGGAGCATTCTTGGGAAGAAGGTCGGTTCTACGGATTGCGCGGATCGCCTTTTCCCCACGCGCTCGCGGAGCCGGGACGATGGGGATGAACTTCGCCGGATCGATCGGCGTTCTTCCCGAGAGTTGATGTGTCGGTATCCTGTTGCCGCTGATCTCAATCGTCCCCTTCGATTTCTTCGCGCCTTTCACGATGCCCCCCTAGAGCAACCGGTCGTTTCGGCCTGCGTGATTATGGCGCAAGAACAAAGATGACTGCCAGGATGCCTTCGCTCAGCATTGTCTTGTGCTCGGAATCATGGCCACAGGTAATACTTGACTTGTGCATAGGGATAGTCGATGAGGTGGGGCCGGCGGTGGTGCGGCTGGTATCAGGGCTTCTGGGGTTGGGGCTTGGAGGGAGGCTTGGCGCCGGCAGGCTTGGCGCTGGGAACCTCGGGGACGGCCTTCATCTCGAAGAGCGCGTCGTTGAGAGGAGGATTGACCTCGACCTTCTTGACCTCTACATGCATCCCCTGGGGCCGTCCGGCCGCCTGGATATCGATGGTGCGCGGGAAGGCGAGGCCGTCGGTGCGCTTGTAATCGGCGAAGGTGGTGCTGATGTCGATACCCCGGCCGTTCACCAGACGGGTCGATTCGGTCCTGAGGCGCTGGAATGAGTGGGCGTCGAGGTACTCGGTGCGCACCGCCCCACTCTGCAGGGTCAGCTTCAGTTTATAGGTGTCGTGTCCGTCCACGACGACGCGGCCGGCCAGATCCACCTGGTGTCCTTTCTTGCGCCAGTCGACCAACGGCCCTTCGATGTCGCCCTGCTCGATTGACTCCTTGATCACCTCGTCATTCAGCTTGATCGGCGCCGTGTCGCCCTCGAAGGGGGACATCTTCCAGCCCTGCTCCCCATCCGAAACGATCACCGAGGTCACTCCCTGGCGCGTCGCTTCGAACCGCGCCTTATGGGGCCTCTTGAGCAGGCGCGTGACGACCGCCTGCCGGTCGGCCCCCGAAGTGGCCAATCCGGTTTCGCGCAGCGTCTGGACCGACTTGATCTTCTCCAACCCGCCGCGAGCCTTGATATGACGGTCCACGATCTCCTCGACCGTGAGATCCGCTGCGAGCGCGGCGCGGGCGGCCCAGAGCAGCGCCAGGCAGGCCAGGACACCCAAGGTCGGCTTTCGGTGGAGCAACAGGGAGCGCGGGCTCATCGAGGCGTCGGGGGCGGAGGCTGCGGCTGCGTGTCGCCCTGGGCGGGCGGCTGCTGCGGCTGCTGAGCGGGCTTGGTTGCCGGTGGCTGAGGCGGCTTGTAGCCCGGATAAACGTTCAGGTTCGAAGTCGTCGGAACCGAAGGCCAACCGCCGCCCCATTCTCCGTACTGGATCGGCGGACCCCACTTGTTATCGCGCTCCCAATCGGCCCGGTGCTGGTCGGCCGCCTTCTGGGTACGGGATTCCTCGAGAATTCGATCGGCCTCGGCCAGGTTCTCGTCGCGCGTCATTTCGTGGCGCATCCGCTCCTCGGCCGCAGCGGCATCCATCGCCTGCGCCTCGGCGGAGGTCATCCACTCGCCACCCACCTTCACGTAACCCTGTGCCCGGTAGCTCTCATCCTCGGTCACCCAGCGCCCATCGTGCTGGACATAGCCCAGCGCCTGGCGGGCCACCGGGTCGTTTGGAAGCGAGGTGATCACGTTCTGATAAGCCTGGCGCGACTGGGCGGAAAGTCCCTGCTCGGCGGCCCAGGACCCGAGGCTGCGCCAGCCGTTGGCGTCCTTGGGCTTCAGCTTGGCGGCCCGGGCGTCGTATTCGTCGAGGGCCGATTTCCCCTTGACGACATGGTCGATGCGCGATCGGGCGACCCCGATGACCCCGTCGCCGATGTCGATGGTGACCATCGTGGCGGTCTCTTCCTGGATGCGGCCGGTGAACTTCGCCCCCCCCTTGAGAATTATCTCGTCGGCGAAGGCCAGGGTGGGCAGGAGCATCAAAAGGCAGGCAAGCTTTCTCAAGACGGCTTCTCCGTCAAGCAGTCTAGGCCCGACCTTTCGGAAGAGTCAAATCTGGGCTTTTTCGCGCTCTGCGGGGGTGTCCTTGATGACGCCGCGGGTGTAGAGCCCGGCAACGATCTCCACCAGTCGCGGGTCGTGGGCCGAGCCGGAGAGCTCGCGCAGCCGCGCCACCGCCTTCTCGAAAGTCATCGATTTCTGGTAGGGGCGGTTGGTGGTCATGGCGTCGAAGGTGTCGGCGACGTTCACGATGCGGGCGATGAGCGGGATGTCGTCGCCCTTGAGTCCCGACGGGTAGCCGCTGCCGTCCCAGCGCTCATGGTGGTGCTTCACCGCCGGGTTGATGTCGCGCATGTTCTTGATGGAGGCGAGCATCGCGAAGCCCTTTTCGGGGTGCTGCTTCATGTAGCGGTATTCTTCCTCCGTGAGCACCGAGGGCTTGCGCAGGATGCGGTCGTCGATGCCGATCTTGCCGACATCGTGCAGCAACGAGCCGATCTCGACGTCGCGTATCTCCCGCTGGCTCAGCCCCAGCTCCTTGGCGATCATCACCGAGTAGCGCATGACGCGATCGGAATGGCCGCGCGTGTAGGGGTCCTTTTCGTCGATGGCGGCCGCCAGCGCCTTGATGGTGCCCAGGAACAGCTCCTGGTTCTCCAGCGCGGCAGCGTGCAGCTTCTTGATGTGCTCCTGGATCTGGTCCGACATGCGGTTGTAGGTCTCGGCAAGCTCCCCGATCTCGCTGTGGGAGCGTACGTCGGCCCGCGCGTGGAAATCCCCCTTGGCGAAAGCGCGGGCCGTCTCGGCGAGCTGGTTGACCGGCCGCGCGATCGAGCCGGCGGTCCAGAAAGCCAGGGCGAGCGCCAGTCCCAGCGCCACGGTCGCCCAGGTGATGGTCGACAGGATCATGTCGCGCACCGCGGCGTAGGCGAGGCGCTTCTCCAGCTGGACGAAAATCCCCCACCCCTCATTGGTGACGTCGACGCTTGCCAGGTAGTCGCGCTTCACCCCGTCCACCGACAGCGAGAAGCCGGAGGTCTCCTTGCTCTTGGTGGGGGCGGCCATGAACTTCTTGACGATGTCGAAGGCGTGGTAGTCGGTGCGCCCGAGCATATCCTCCTCGTCCAGGGAGGCGAAGAGGTTGCCGCTGCCGTCCAGGGCATAGACGATGTAGCCCATCAGCCGCGGACCGGTGGCGCGCTCCCACAGCGGGCCCAGGTCGACGAGGCTCTGCAGGACGCCGTGCGAAGGGCGCCCTTCCTTGCCCCCGACCGGGACCGAGAGCGCCACGGCGTAGGCGTTCTGGCCGACCGCGAAGGGATCCGACAATCCGACCTCGCCGCGGCGGGCCGCCCTGGCCCCCTGCGCCAGGATCGCCTCGGCTTCCTCTCCCAGCTCCACGCCATCACGGATGGCGTCGAATTTTCCTCCCCCGGCCGGCAGGTAGCGCACCAGGACCATGTCGGTGGCCAGGTGGCTGGACATCGTCTCGCGGTCGTGGACCACCTTTTCCACCAGCCCCGGTCCTCCTTCGCGCACGACCGCCTCCAGGAAGTCGCCCAGCTTCACCAGGTGGGTACGGGCCTCCTCGATGCTGCTGCTCAGCGAGCGCGCGATGGAGGAGGCGATCATCAGCTGGTTCTCCTGGGTGGAGGTGATGAGCGACTCGCGGGAAATGGCGATCTGCTTGTAGGCAGCGATGGTCAGCGGCACCAGACCGGTGACCAGCAGGACGAGAAGGATGGCGTAGAGCAGCGGAAAGCGACGAGGGGTCCCTGCGGATCGCGATGGCTCGGGCGCCCGGGCCTCCGGCATGCGCTCGCCTCCTCGGTGTCTGGCCGGGTTCTCCACGAGGCGCGGCCCGGCCGCGGCGCGGCTATTTATAGGGGACGCCTCCGAGGGTGTCAATGAGGAATCCTCGGGGGGCCCTTTGCGGTCAGCCGGTGGCGGCAAGCTTGTTCTGGGGAAGGGGCTCCGGCTTCACTTCGCGTTGCAGGATGGCGATGAACGCCTCCACGCACCGGCCATCGAATTGCACGCCGGCGCAGCGCTGCAGCTCCAGGATCGCCTCTTCGAGAGTGCGCCCGGGACGGTAGGGGCGCGTGGAGGTCATGGCGTCGAAGGAGTCGGCGACGCAGATGATGCGCGCCGGCAGCGGGATGGTCTCTCCCTTCAAGCCGTCGGGGTATCCGGTGCCGTCCCAGCTCTCGTGGTGGTGCTTGATGCCCGAGATGTGGCCTTCCAGCGCGCGGACCGGCAGCAGGATCTGCGCTCCGATAACCGGGTGCTGCTTGACCATCTCGAACTCCTCGTTCGTCAGCTTGCCCGGCTTGTTGAGGACGCGCTCGTCCATGCCGATCTTGCCGATGTCGTGCAGAAGGCCGGTCTGGCCGATGGTGCGGACCTCGGCTGCGGGCAGCTCCAATCCGCGGGCGATCATCATGGCGAAGCGCGAGACGCGCTGCGAATGGCCGGCGGTGTAGCGGTCCTTCGCTTCCAGGGCGACGGCGAGCGACTGGACGGCGGAAAAGTAGCTGTTTTCCACCTCCTGCTTGGCTTCCTTCAGCTCGCGCAGCGCCTCGCGCAGCTCCGAGTTGCGCTTCTGCAGATCGACAAGCAGGCGCTCGTTGGTGCGGCGCATCGCCGCCTGGCGCAGCAGCGACGTAACGGTGAACTTGAGATCCTCCGGATCCCAGGGCTTGGAGACATAGCGGTCCAATCCGGCGTTGTTGAAGGCGTACATCGCCTCCTCCAGGCTGGGACGCTCGGAAACCAGGATCTTGATGACACCGGGGAACTGGCTCTGGACGATCTCGAGGAAGCGGATTCCGGGGATGCCCGGAAGGGCCTGCGCGGTGATCACCAGGTCGAGCTGGTGGCCGTCATTGCGGATGCGGTAGAGGCTTCCCAGACCCTCTTCGGACGAGCTGGCGCAGACGAGCTCGAGGTCGTCCCCGATCGCCTGCTCGAGGGTCGTGCGCATCAATTCCAGGGTCTGGGCGTCCCCGTCGACGAGGACGATAGTGCCTCGGCTCACGTAGGCCTCCGGTCGTCTGCTTCCTGCAATATAGGTAGCTCCCCCATGGTGGTGCAAACCTTGTTGCAGATTGCCCTTGGTCCTCTGGGAGGTTCTCAAAATGACTGCCAGGATAGGCTAACTTACTGATAAACAAGCACTAATTACTTGGCCAGCAACAAGCTTCGCACCACCATGGGAAGGCGGGACGCGCGGGTCGAGATGTAAGAAATTGCAGGGGAAAGAGTTATGGGCCTCCGCCGGCGTTGACCGTGCAGGGGGGCTGGGCTATACTCGCGCCCCGCTCACGCCTCCAGGGCGGGGCGGGGGCGCCGGAATGCGGTTCATTTATTCCTTCCTCGTCTTCCTTGCCTCCCTCGCGGTGCTCCCGATATCCCTGATACTGGATCCTCCCGGACCGGACGGGCGCGCCTGGAAGCAGCGGCTGGGACGTCTCCCGGCGCTTCCGGGACGCGGCGGCAGACGGCTTTGGATCCAGGCGGTCTCGGTGGGAGAGGTGCAGCTGGCCCGCAAGCTCCTCGAAGAGCTGCAGTCGGCCCAGCCCGGAGTGGAGGTGCTGCTCACCTCCACGACCCCGGCGGGACGGAAGCTGGCGCAGAAGCTCGCCTCTCCCGATGTCCGGGTGGCGGCCTTTCCTCTGGATCTCCCCTTCTGCGCGGCCGGGGCGCTGGACAGGGTCCGGCCGGATGTCCTGGTCCTGGTGGAGACCGAAATCTGGCCGAACCTGATTCGGGCCTGCGCGCGCAAGAAGGTGAAGGTGGCGATTGCCAACGGGCGGATCTCGGAGCGGACCTTCCCTCGCTATCGATTCTTCTCCCGGGCACTGCGCCCCGTCCTCCAAAAGGTGGACCGCTTCCTGATGAGATCGGATGAGGATGCGCGGCGGATCACCGCCTTGGGGGCCCCGGTGCAGCAGGTGCAGGTCACGGGCGATCTGAAGTGGGATTTGCCGGTCACGGAGGCGCCGGCGGCGGCGCTGCGGCGAGACCTGGGCCTCGATCTCGACGCGCCGGTCTTCGTGGCGGGAAGCACCTTCAAAGGAGAGGAATCGGCCGTCCTGGAGGCCTATTCGGCTTTGCGCGCGGAGTTTCCGACCCTGCAGCTCATCCTGGCGCCCCGCCATCCCGCGCGTTTCGAGGAGGTGGCGCGCGCTCTCCAGCAGCGCGGCATTCCATTCCGGCGGCGCAGCACCATGCCAGGTGCCGCAGGGTCGCCGGCTGTCGAACCGGCCCAGCCTTTCCCGGCGCCGCTCGAGGCAAGACCTCTGGCGGGAGTCAACATCGGAGAGCGGCTGGGAGATTTGCCGACCGGGGGGAGTTCTGAGCAGACGCTTGTCGTGCAGCATGCTGTCCCAAAGCTGGGGCCCGGTGCCGCGGTTGCCGTGCTGCTCCTCGACACGGTCGGCGACCTGCGGCGCGCCTACGGCGCAGGAACGATCTGCTTCGTGGGGGGGAGCCTGGTGAAGCGCGGCGGCCAGAATCTCCTCGAGCCGGCGGCGGCGGGACGCCCCGTGATCTTCGGGCCGCGCACCGAGAACTTCGCCGAGGCGGCCAAGACGCTGCTGGCGGCGGGCGCCGGGTTCCGGATCGAATCGCGCGAAGGGCTGCTGACGGCGGCGCGCGATCTCCTGCGCAACTCCGCGCGCTGCGAGGAGGCGGGAGCGCGCGGCGCGGCGCTGGTGGCCGCCAACCGCGGCGCCGCGAAGCGGACGGCGCTGCGCATCCTGGAGCTTCTCGAGGAGCCGGAATCTGCATGAGCTCTCCCGTCCCGGAATGGCTCGGAGTCCTGCTCTATCCCGCGGGACTGCTCTACGAAGGGACGGTTCGGGGCCGCAACGCTCTCTACCGGCGCGGCACCTTCGTCCCGCGCCGCGCCGGGATTCCGGTGGTGAGCATCGGCAACCTGACGGTGGGCGGCTCCGGCAAGACGCCCTTTACCGCGTATCTGGCGGCACGGTTGAGCGAGCGGGGGCGCAAGGTGGCAATCGCCAGCCGCGGCTACGGCGGGATGCCGCACGACGAGCCGCTGCTGGTGGGTGATGGAAAAGCCGCGCTGGTGACGGCGCGCGAGGCGGGCGACGAGCCGGTGCTGTTCGCGACGTCGCTGCCGGACGTCGGCGTCGTGGTCTGCAGTGACCGCTTCAAGGCGGCGGAGATGGCGCGGCAGCGCCTGGGGGCCGAGGTGGTCCTTCTGGATGACGGCTTCCAGCACCGGCGGCTGGCGCGCAGCTGCGACCTGCTGCTGGTCGACGCGGAGGAGGGATTCGGCAATGGTAGAATGCTCCCCCGCGGTCCGCTCCGCGAGCCACTCGCGGAGATGGCACGCGCCGATGCCCTGGTGGTCACCGGTCATCCGGACCGCCTGAGCGCGGGGCGCGCCCGTCTCAAGGAGATCATGGCCCGCCAAGGCGTCTCACGTCCTCTCTTCTCCTGCGCACGACGATTCCAGGGCTTCGCCGCGCTCGCGACCGGAGAGCTGCTGCCTCCGGCGGCGCTTGCCGGCTTGAAGGCGGTCGCGTTTTCTGGAATTGCCCGGCCGGAAGCCTTCGAAGAGGACCTGCGCTCGCTCGGTATCAACCTTCTCGATGCGATCCGCTTCCGCGATCACCAGCCCATCGGACATGCGGAAATGGCACTCCTCCGCGACCTGAGCGGGCGGCTCAAGCCCGACGTGCTGCTGACCACCGAGAAAGACAAGGCGCGGATGGGCGAGGTGACCCTCCCCTTCCCCGCCTATGCGCTGCGCATCCAGCTGCGGCCGGATGACGAGCGGGATCTCCTGGCGCTGGTGGAGGAGCGCATCGGCCGGCGCGCGGAGCGCGCGGTGCGGGGAGGCGCCTGATGGCGAAGGCAAGGCATCCGCTGCGCAGCTTCGCGGAGATCGGCCTGCTGTGGGGCCTGCTGGGACTGCTGAGGATCCTGCCGCGGCGGGGGCGCCTGTTCGTGGGCAAGCTGCTCGGTTTGGCGCTGTTCGCGCTCGTGCCGCGGCTGCGACGGATGGCGCGCGCCAACCTGGAGCGGGCTCTCGGCCAGGAACGTCCGCCCGAAGAGATCGAGCGCATTGCCCGTGCCTCCTTCATCTATCTGGGCCGCCTCCTGTGCGACACCCCCTCCTTCGCCCGGGTTCGACCCGATCGGCTCGAGGAGTTCGCGGTGTTCGAGGGGCTGGAACACGTGCGCGCCGCCTACGCGAAGAAGCGCGGCGTCTACATCTTCTCGGGGCACTACGGGAACTGGGAGATGGTGGCGCTGATCCAGGGCTACCTGGGAATGCCGCTGGCGATGGTGACGCGGCCGCTGGACAATCCCCATATGGAGAAGATTCTGTTCGGCTACCGGACGCTGTCGGGCAACCAGGTGATCCACAAGCATGGCGCGGCGAAGGAGATGCTGCGGGCCATCCGGCGGGGCTGGGGCGTCGCGATCGTGATCGATCAGAACGTGCGCGGCGAGGACGGGCTGTTCGTCGATTTCTTCGGGACGCCCGCTTCCACCACGCCGGCGCTGGCGACCCTGGCGTTGAAGACCGAATCGCCCGTGGTGCCGACCTTCGGGATTCCGCTGCCCGACGGCCGCTACCTGGTGCGCTATCTGCCGGAAGTGCCGGTGGAGCGCACCGGCGATACGCGAGCCGACATCCTGGCGCTGACGCAGCGCTGCACCCGCATCATCGAGGAGCAGATCCGCGCGCAGCCGGAGTACTGGGTATGGATGCACCGCCGCTGGAGGACGCGTCCCCCGGCCGGCGAACAGACCGCCGGGGCGGCGCGGCACGAGGCGAGCGCATGAGCGGGGCCGCGTTGAAGCGAGCGGTGTTCCTGGACCGGGACGGGACGGTGGCCGACGAGGTCGGCTATGTGAATCATGCGTCGCGTCTGCGCCTGCTGCCGCGCTCGGCCGAGGCGGTGAAGCGGATTCGCGAAGCGGGCTTCCTGGCGGTGGTGGTGACCAACCAGGCGGGGGTGGCGCGCGATTACTTCGACGAGTCGGTGGTCATCGAGACGCACCGGCGGCTCGCATCGCTGTTGGAGCGCGAGGGAACCGGCGTCGACAAGATTTACTACTGTCCGCACCATCCGCGCGAGGGCCAGCCTCCGTACCGGCAGGACTGCCGCTGCCGGAAGCCGCTGCCGGGGATGCTGCACCAGGCGGAGAAGGATCTCAGGATCGATCTGGCTCGCTCCTACATGGTAGGTGACGGGGTGGTCGACGTGGAGGCGGCGCGCGCGGCGGGAGTCGTTCCCGTCATGGTCCTGACCGGTTACGGCCGCGGCCACGTGGAGCTGCGGCGCGATCGCTGGAAAGCGCAGCCGGAGCACATCGCCGAGGACCTGCTCGACGCGGTCGAGTGGATCCTGGCCCGCGAAGGAGGACACGCATGAGCGGTCCGACCGGAGGCGTGAAGCCGGCGCGACTGATGGAGCTGGTGGAGAAGATCTCCACCGTCCAGATCGTGGTCCTTGCCGATCTCGTTCTGGACGAGTTCCGCTACGGCGAGCCGGATCGCGTGTCGCGCGAGGCGCCGGTCTTGATCCTGAATCATCGCAAGACCGATCTGCTGCCGGGTGGCGGGGCGAACGCCGTCGCCAATCTGAAGGCGCTGGGGGCGCGACCGGTGCCGCTGGGGCGCATAGGCGATGATCCTTCCGGGACGGCGCTGTTGAAGAGCTTCACGAAGCTCGGGATTGCGACGCAGCACCTATGGACGCCGGATGGCTACCGCACGCCGACCAAGACAAGGATCCTGGCCGGTGGAGCGCACTCGGTGAAGCAGCAGGTGGTGCGCATCGATGTCGGCGAGCCGGCGGCGATGACAGACGGCGAGGAGAAGCACCTGCGCGAGGCGCTGCAGCGCGCCGCGCCCGGCTGCGCCGGGCTGCTGATCTCCGATTACGGCTACGGCATGCTGCATTCGGGAAACGTGCCGGAGATCCTGGCGTTCGCGAAGGAAGCGGGGCTGAAGGTAATCGTCGATTCTCGCGCGCAGCTGCCGTTGTATCGTGGGGTGGCGGCCGCGGCGCCGAACCTGGAGGAGGCGGTCAAAGCGTCCGGTGTCGTGGTGGGTGAGCACAGCGGACAGCTCGAACAAGCGGGAAAGAAGCTGCGCGAAGCGCTGGGCGCGCAGGCGGTCCTGATCACGCTGGGCAGCCGTGGGATGGCGCTGTTTACCTCCGAAGGAGCCACTCACCTTCCCGTTTTCGGCACCGATGAGGTGGCCGACGTGACCGGCGCCGGCGACACCGTGGCGGCCGCCTTCAGCGGCGCGCTGCTGGCCGGCGGCTCCTTCCTGGAAGCGAGCGCGCTGGCCAATGTGGCGGCGGGTCTCGTCGTCATGAAGCGCGGCACCGCCACC
>DASTZC010000110.1 GCA_035764505.1 Candidatus Polarisedimenticolia bacterium | reverse complement strand
AGACTCATGATGCGCCGTCCTGTCGCTATCATTGTCCTGGCGTTGCTGGTCGCAACGCTGATGGGGGCGGCTCCGCCGCCGCGCCTCGTTGCGCAGTGGAGCTCACCGGAGGACACCGGCCAGAGGTTCCACAAGATCGTGGCGGTTGGAATCACCGATGATCGCGAGCTCCGTCACCGTTTCGAGGACAAGGTGGTCACGCTTCTGCGGGTACAGGGCATCGAGGCCGTGACGAGCTACTCGCTGGTGCCGGACCTGACGGCCCCCGTGAGCCGGGAGGAAATGCTTCAGCGGATCGAGGCGCTGAAGATCGATGCGGCCCTCAGCTTCCGGGCCGTCCCACTCGAAAAGCGCGATGAAGCCACCTGGGGGGCGGAGTGGCAGCAAGAGTCCGAAGGCGCCGGCACCCTCAGGGACTTGATTCAAGCGACGCTGCCGCTGAAGAAGACCAAGTCCAAGTTATTTGGCGTGGAGGTCACACTCTGGTCTATCGGGACTCCGCCGCGTGTGTGGAGCGGTCGTTCCGGTCCGCACAAGCTGGACGAGCTGCGCAAGGGTGCCTCGATTTTTGTCCAGGACGTGATCGGCACCCTCCGGGCCTCGCACTGGATCTGATCCCCGCCCTGTCGCTCATAAAAGGCCCCAAAAGCACACGCGTTGTGAAATTTGTTTGCGCAAGCGGCGGTTCCGGCAAAACCCGCTTCCAGACTGCCATCGAGCGGATCAGAGCCCAGGAAGGACACGTCGACAGGATGCAGCGTTCCTTGACAGGCATGGGACCGGAACCTAACGTAACGGCGGGGTTACAAATTTTGGAGGCCGCCATGAGATCCAGGTTCCTCCTCCTCGCCTCGGTCCTCGTTCTCCTGTCCAGCTTCGCGGTTGCTCTCGACGTCGGCCCCGATGTCCCGATGCGGAAGCGCACGATTTCCGGCGCCGGCTCCTCGGCCGCGGATCCTGAGACGATCCACTGCACGAACCGTTACTACCATGTGTGCGGCCCGTCGAAGGAGTGCGTCGACAGCAGCCAGCCGGGCTCCTGCTGCAACGAGTGCGTTTTTCCCTACGGCACCGTCTGCCAGACCTGCTCGGCCGGTGTGTGAACGGATCGCCATGCCAGACCTGGCCGGCGGGTATGGGAAGATGGATCGCCTGATGCCGGATCTTGTTCCGTTTAAAGGCTGACCTTGGTTATTGGAGGGTATTTCGATGAAGCGGTTACCAGCTCTCGTGCTCGTGGCGCTGCCGGTGCTGGCTATGAACGCTCCCGCTTTTTCGGGCGACTCCTGTCGGAAGGCTCCTGAGGCCTTCGAGAAGCGCCTCGACGCGGCAGCGTACCCGGCGCTCGTGGTTCTGGAGGTCTTTCCCGGCTCGATCGCCGACGCCGCAGGATTGCGCGCGGGCGATGTGATCACCTCCGTGAATGGGCATGGAATGCGGTCTTACGGAGATGCCGCGGAGTTTCGGGCGCAGATTCGCGAGCGCGCTCTGTGGGGAGTGGCGAGCCTCGAGGTGCGCTCCGCGCTGGAGTCGGAACAGGCCGGACGGCATCTGTTCGTGCACCTTCCGTCACCCGATGATCGCATCGGCTTCGCCTCCTCGCAGGTTTTCTATGTCGAGTCGGTCCTCCCCGGCGGTCTCGCGCAGGCGATGGGCCTGCGGCCGGGCGACTTCCTGCATCAGCTGGGGTCGGGAGAACGAGCTGCCGATCTCGATCACGTCGTGGAATTCGACATGCTGATCGACCAGTGGTTGAACGGGCCCACGAGCACGCCGCTGTCGGTCCAGCGGCTCAAGTCGGCCGAGAACGGCAGCAATACCTGGGAGCAAAGACAGGTCTTCCTGGCAGCCGTCAAGCGCCCCCTGGAAGAGGGGCAGTAACAGCAACCCGACAAGGCCGCAGAGGCTGAAATCCGCTGAACCAAGAGGCGAAAGCCCCGGGTTCGAATTCTGCTCCCTCCGCCAGCGCCAGGCATTCTCCCATAAGCAAAAAAAGCAGCAGGGGCCGAAGGATCTGCGCCGGCCCTCGCGTCCAACTCGCAGGAGTTTTTTGCGATGGGACGACTCGAGGAGGCGTGATTACAATGAATAACCGTTTCGTGTTGAGGGTGTTTCTCCTTGTCACCGTGCTTCTGTGCGGGACTCTCGTGGGGGCAGGCAACGCCCGTGCGGCTGGCTATTGCACCCAGACGGCAGACCTGTTGCTCGACGCCTGCAAGGCGGGCGTGGTGGGTGACGGCGCCGTGGGAAAAGCGATCTGCATCAATGTCAGCGAGGCGCCGGATCAGCAGGCCTGCTTCGACGACCTGGCGGCCTCCCAGGATGAGGCGTCGCAGCTTTGCCTGGACCAGCACGACACCCGTCTGGCAGCGTGCGGCGTGCTCGGGGAGGCCCGTTACGATCCCGAGATCTCGCCGAACCTTTTCGACAATCCGGCGCGTCCTTCCAATCCGAATCCCTATTTCCCTCTCCGGGTGGGCAACCACTGGGAATACCGGAGCGCCACGGAGGTGAACACGGTCGACGTGGTGAACGAGACCAAGCTGATCGATGAC
>DASTZC010000109.1 GCA_035764505.1 Candidatus Polarisedimenticolia bacterium | reverse complement strand
GACGCTGCCGGAAGGGGTGGAGATGGTGATGCCGGGCGACAACGTGTCGCTGTCGATCGAGCTGATCACCCCGATTGCGATGGACAAGGGGCTGCGCTTCGCCATCCGCGAAGGCGGGCGCACCGTGGGCGCCGGCACCGTCACCGACATCCAGGCCTGAGAAGGCGGGAGCGAGAATGCTGAACGAGAAGATCCGGATCCGGCTGAAGGCTTATGATCACCGGATCCTGGACCAATCCACCACGGAGATCGTCTCCACGGCGCGGCGGACCGGGGCGCGCGTCGCGGGTCCCATCCCGCTGCCCACCGGCATGAACCGCTGGACGGTGCTGCGCTCGCCGCACGTGGACAAGAAGTCGCGCGAGCAGTTCGAGATCCGGACGCACCGGCGGCTGATCGACATCCTGGAGCCCACGCCTCAGACAGTCGACGCGCTCATGAAGCTGGATCTGCCGGCGGGCGTCGAGGTCGAGATCAAGGCGCTGGGGAAATAGGGAGCGCGGATGATCAACGGGATGATCGGCGTGAAGCTCGGGATGACCCAGGTGTTCTCCGCGGAAGGGGGCGTGATCCCGGTCACGGTCCTCAAGGCGGGGCCCTGCGTGGTCATCCAGAAGAAAGACAAGCAGAGCGACGGCTACGAGGCGGTGCAGGTGGGCTACGTCGAGCCGACCGCGGAGCGCAAGCTGAGCAAGGCGCTGCTGGGCCATCTGAAGAAGTCGAAGGCGGATCCGACCCGGCGCATCAAGGAGTTCAAGGTCCTCGGAGACGCGGCGGTCAACGTCGGCGACAAGATCACCGCCGATCAGGTCTTCAAGGTGGACGAGAACGTCGACGTGATCGGCACCAGCAAGGGGAAGGGGTTCCAGGGAGTCATGAAGCGGCACCACTTCCGCGGCGGCGCGGCCACCCACGGCTCCATGTTCCACCGGGCCCCGGGTTCGGTCGGCGCCTCGGCGTTTCCGTCGAGGACGTTCAAGGGCATGCGGGGGGCGGGCCACATGGGCGCGGCGCGCGTGACCGTGAAGAATCTGCAGATCGTGCGGCTGGACGCGGAAAACAACCTGCTGGTGGTGCGCGGCGCGGTGCCGGGGGCCGATGGAGGCTACCTGATCATCCGCCGCTCGCCGGCGCCCCGCAAGATCAAGCAGGTGCAGGCGGCTCCACCCCCCAAGAAGGGGGCCAAGACGGCGGTCAAGGCCAAGCCGGCCGGGAAGAAGTGAGGCGGGACCGATGGATGCCCTCAAGGTCGTGAATCTGAAGAACGAGAAGGTCGGCGAGCTGGCGCTGGAGGAGTCGGTGTTCGGCTATCCGCTCAAGCGCCACCTTATCTACGAGACGGCGAACGACTACCTCTCCGCCGGACGCTCCGGCACGCGCCAGACCAAGACGCGCGCCGAGGTCTCGGGAAGCGGACGCAAGCTGTGGAAGCAGAAGAAAACGGGCCGGGCGCGCGTCGGCTCGATCCGCAGCTCGATCTGGCGGCACGGCGGCACGGTGTTCGGCCCCCATCCGCACGACTACAAGAGCTCGATCCCCAAGGCGATGCGCAAGAACGCCCTGCGCTCGGTGCTCTCCAGCAAGCTGCGGGGCAACCGGGTGCGCGTCGTGGAGAGCCTCGAGCTCGCCTCGCCCAGGACCAAGGAGATGCTGCAGGTCCTGGACACGCTCGAGCTGCCCGGCAAGGTGCTGTTCCTGGATTCCGAGGTCGGAAAGAACCTGGAGCTGGCGGCTCGAAATCTCAGACGCGTGGGGGTGCGGCGCGCCACGGGAGTCAGCATCATCGACCTGCTGCATTGCGACAACCTGGTGCTGACGCCGTCCGCGGCGCAGGCCCTGACGGAGATCCTGGCGCCATGAACCGACCCGCTTACCAGATCATCCTGGCGCCGCTCGTGACCGAGAAGTCGACCCGCTTGAAAGATAACGAGCGGCTCCTGTGCTTCAAGGTGGCGCGCGATGCCAGCAAGATCCAGATCCGCAAGGCGATCGAGGCGCTGTTCTCGGTGAAGGTCGAGACGGTGCGCACCGCGCAGATGCACGGCAAGGCGAAGCGCGTCGGGCGCAACCTGGGCCGCCGACCCGACTGGAAGAAGGCCTACGTCAAGCTGCGCGCCGGCGAGAAGATGATCGAGTACTTCGAGGGCGTGTAGGAGAAAAGAGATGCCGACCAAATCGTACAACCCGACCTCCCCGGCGCGGCGCTTCCGCACCGGCTACACCTTCGAGGAGATCACCGAGGACCGCCCGCTCAAGAACCTTCTGGACAAGCACAACCGCACCGGCGGGCGCAACAACCTCGGGCGGCTGGCGGTGCGCCATCGCGGAGGCGGTCACAAGCGGCGCTATCGCATTCTGGATTTCCGCCGCGACAAGGACGGCGTGCCGGGCAAGGTGGCGGCCATCGAGTACGACCCCAACCGGTCGGCGCGCATCGCCCGCATCCATTATGCCGACGGGGAGAAACGCTACATCCTGGCGCCGGTCGGCCTGAAGGTGGGCGTGATGATCCATTCGGGCGCCGACGTCGACATCATGCCGGGCAACTGCCTGCCGCTGAAAGGCATTCCGCTGGGGACGACCATCCACAACATCGAGCTGCGGCTGGGGCGCGGAGGCCAGATGGCCCGCAGCGCCGGCACCGGGGCGCAGCTGATGGCGAAGGAAGGAAAGTTTGCCCAGGTGAAGCTCCCCTCGGGGGAGGTCCGCAAGGTCAACGTCGAGTGCCGGGCCACCATCGGCCAGGTGGGCAACCTGGAGCACGAGAACATCTCGATCGGCAAGGCGGGGCGGAACCGCTGGCTGGGATGGAGGCCGACGGTTCGCGGCGTGGCGATGAACCCGATCGATCATCCGCTGGGAGGCGGCGAAGGGAAGACCTCCGGCGGCCGTCACCCCTGCACCCCGTGGGGGGTGCGCGAGAAGAAGACGCGCAAAAACAAGCGCACGCAGAAGTACATCGTGCGCCGGAGAAAGTAGCCCATGAGCCGATCGATCAAGAAGGGCCCCTACGTGGAGGCCTCGCTGAAGAAGAAGATCGAGGAGATGAACCGCCGCAACGACCGCAAGGTGCTCAAGACCTGGTCCCGCCGCAGCACCATCCTGCCGGAAATGGTGGGCCACACCCTGGCGGTTCACAACGGCAAGAAATTCATCCCCGTCTATATCACCGAAAACATGGTGGGCCACCGGCTGGGCGAGTTCTCGCCCACCCGGATCTTCCGCGGGCACGCCCGTGCCGCCGCCGCCGAGGCGTCGGGAGGCGGGGCTCCGGCGCCGCCGGCGGGCGGCACCACCACGGCGTCCTAGGAGCGCGGCATGGTCTCGCGGGCGAAGATGAAGTACCTGGGCAGCTCGGCGCAGAAGACGCGCCTGGTGGTGGACCTGATCCGGGGGCGCGGTGTCGGGGAGGCGCTGGCCACTCTGAATTCGCTGCGCAAAGGCACGGCCAAGGATGTCGGCAAGGTGGTCGCCTCGGCGCTGGCCAATGCCCGGGTGGTGAAAGAGGACGTGGACGTGGACCGGCTCTTTGTCAGCCGTGCCACCGTGGACGGCGGTCCGTCCCAGAAGCGGATCCGTCCCGCTCCGATGGGCCGGGCCTTCCGGATCATCCGCCGGACCTGCCACATCACGATCGAACTGGACGAGAAGCAGAAAAAGAAGCCGGCGACAGCCGGGGCGGGGAGGTAGCGCGTGGGTCAGAAAGTACACCCCTACGGCTTCCGGATCGGGGTGACACGGACGTGGCAGTCGCGCTGGTTCGACGAAAAACGCTACTCCGACCTCCTCCTGGAGGATCTGGCGCTGCGGGACGAGCTGAAGAAGCGCCTGTCGCACGCCGGCGTGGCCAGCATCGAGATCGAGCGAGCCGCCAACAAGCTGAAGATCAGCCTGCACACGTCGCGCCCCGGCATCGTCATCGGCCGGCGCGGCGCCGAAGTCGACAAGCTGCGCGACGAGCTGGCCAAGAAGACCAAGCGCGAGATCTTCATCAACATCGTCGAGATCCACAAGCCCGAGATCGTGGCGCAGCTGGTGGCCGAGTCGGTGGCGCTGCAGATCGAGCGGCGCGTCGCCTTCCGGCGGGCCATGAAGAAGGCGATCGAGTCGGCGCTGCGCTTCGGCGCCAAGGGGGTGCGCATCCGCACCTCGGGCCGTCTGGGTGGCGCCGAGATCGCGCGCACCGAATGGTACCTGGAAGGGCAGCTGCCGCTGCACACCCTGCGCGCCGACATCGACTACGGATTCGCCGAGGCGCGCACCACCTACGGCGCCATCGGCGTGAAGGTCTGGATCTACCGCGGCGAGGTGCGCACGCGCCCCGCCGCCGATTCCCCCGCCGGAGCGGGCGCCGGACGGATGGGCCTCTGACATGCTGATGCCGAAGAAGGTCAAATACCGCAAGCAGATGCGCGGCCGGCGCCGCGGCAAGGCGCAGCGCGGCAGCAAGGTGAGCTTCGGCGACTACGGGCTCAAGATCATGGAGTGCGGCTGGATCACCGACAAGCAGATCGAGGCGGGGCGCGTCGCCATGACCCGCTTCGTGAAGCGCGGCGGCAAGATCTGGGTCCGCATCTTCCCCGACAAGCCGATCACCAAGAAGCCGGCCGAGACCCGCATGGGCAAGGGGAAGGGCGCTCCCGAGGGATGGGTCGCCGTGGTGCGTCCGGGCAAGGTGATCTTCGAGATGGAAGGGGTCCCCGAGGACGTGGCGAAGGAAGCGATGCGCCTCGCCTCCCACAAGATTCCGCTTAAGTCGACGTTCGTGCACCGGGGGTTCTAGGCGATGAAAGCGTTGAAGGCGTCGGCGCTGCGCGAGAAATCGGTGGAGGAGCTGCGCAAGGACGAGGAAGACCTCACCACCCAGATCTTCAAGCTGAACTTTCAGAAGTCGACCGGCCAGGCGGAGAGCCCGCTGCGCATCCGCGGCGTGCGCCGTGACCTGGCGCGAGTGAAGACGATCCTGCGGGAGAAGGCGGGCAAGGCATGAGCCAGGAAGGCGCGACGATCCAGACCGAGGCCTCCGCGGCGCCGTCCCGCGGACGGCGGCAGACCCTGGAAGGCGTGGTGGTGAGCGACAAGATGACCAAGACGGTGACGGTGCTGGTGGAGCGCCTAGTCCGGGATCCCCGTTACGGGAAGATCACCCGGCGGTCGGCGCGCTTCATGGCGCACGACGAGAAGGGCAAGGCCAAGATGGGGGACCGGGTGGTGATCGTCGAGGACCGTCCCCGCAGCGCGCGCAAGCGCTGGAGCGTCCGCTCCATCGTGTCGCAACCGGCTTGAGCGCGGTCCTGAGGAGGGCACGGCTTTGATACAGATGCGCACCATGCTGGAGGTGGCGGACAACTCGGGCGCCCGCCGCATCAGCTGCATCCATCCGCGCGGCCGCTCGGTGAACCTGATCGGCCGTATCGGCGACGTCATCACCGCCTCCGTGAAGGAGGCCGTCCCCGAGGGCAACGTCAAGAAGGGGCAGGTCGTGCGCGCGGTAATCGTCCGGATGAGCAAGTGCCAGAAGCGCTCCGACGGCACCTGCATCCGCTTCGACGAGAACGCCGCGGTGCTGATCAACAACGACGGGGAGCCGATCGGCACCCGCATCTTCGGCCCGGTGGCCCGGGAGCTGAGGGAGAAGAACTTCATGAAGATCCTCTCCCTGGCCCCCGAAGTCCTGTAGGAGGCGGTCGTGCGCGGATTGTTCCTGAAGAAGGAGGACAAGGTCCTGGTGCTTTCCGGGAAGGACCGCGGCAAGACCGGCCGCGTCCTGCGCGTGATCCCGGACAAGCAGCGGGCCCTCGTCGAGGGGGTCGCCTACGTGAAGCGGGCGACGCGTCCCAACCCGTCGAAGAACATCAAGGGAGGGCTGGTGGAGCGCGAGTCCTCCGTGCACGTGAGCAATCTCAAGGTGATTTGCAGCGAGTGCGGCGAGCCGACGCGTGTGGGCCATCTGGTCCTCGAGGACGGCAAGAAGGTGCGCTCCTGCAAGAAGTGCAAGGGAATCCTGGACAAGTAACCCGGAATTTCAAGGCGAGCGAAGGAGAGGCGGCGACATGGCGGCAGCGGCGCCGAGACTGAAGGCCCGGTTCGACAAGGAAATCGTACCGCAGATGATGGAGCGCTTCGGGTACAAGAACCCGATGGCGGTGCCTCGCCTGACCAGCATCGTCATCAACATGGGGGTCGGCGACGCCATCACCAACATCAAGATCCTGGACAACGCCGCCGAGCAGCTTACCCTGATCGCCGGACAGAAGACGGCCATCACGCGCGCCAAGAAGTCGATCGCCAACTTCAAGATCCGCGAAGGCATGCCGCTGGGCTGCCGGGTGACGCTGCGCGGCCCGCGCATGTACGAGTTCTTCGATCGCTTCTGCTCCGTGGCACTGCCGCGCGTGCGCGACTTCCGCGGCCTGCCGACGCGCTCGTTCGACGGGCGCGGGAACTACACGATGGGGATCAAGGACCAGATGATCTTCCCCGAGGTGAACTACCAGAAGGTGGACCGGGTCCGCGGCATGAACATCACCGTCGGCACCACCGCCAAGACCGACGAGGAGGCCAAGAATCTCCTCGCGCTGCTAGGATTGCCGTTCCGCAAGGATTAGGGAAGGAGACGTCGCGTGGCTACCGCCGCGATTCGCGCCAAGCAGTCCCGCAAGCCGAAATTCAAGGTGCGCCGCTACAACCGGTGCAAGAGCTGCGGCAGGCCCCGCGGCTATCTGAGGAAGTTCTCCCTGTGCCGCATCTGCTTCCGCAAGCTGGCGCTGCAGGGGATGGTGCCGGGAGTGGTGAAGGCGAGCTGGTAGTCACGCCGCCGTGCATACGAGCTTTTGAGAGGATTGAACGCATGAGCATGACCGACCCGATCGCCGACATGCTGACCCGCGTCCGGAACGCCATCCGGGCGGGCCATTCGCGAGTGGAGATTCCCCACTCGAACCTGAAGGAAAGCCTGGCCGACATCCTGAAGAAAGAGGGTTACTTCGACGCGGTGGCGGTGGTGAAGCCGAAAGATGGAGGCTTCCCGACGCTGCGCATCGCCCTGCGCTACGGCTCCGACGGCGATCCGGTCCTCTCCAACCTGGAGAGGGTCAGCCGGCCCGGCCGCCGGGTCTACGCCGCGAAGGACGAGATCCCGCCCGTGCTCGGGGGGCTGGGCATCTCGGTGGTTTCCACCTCGCGCGGACTGATGTCGGGCGAGGAGTGCCGCCGCGTTGGCGTGGGCGGCGAGATCCTCTGCAACGTCTGGTAGGAGGAGCCCGTGTCGCGCATCGGCAAGAAGCCCGTCAAGATCGGCAAAGGGGTCACCGTCAAGGTGGAGCCGCGATCGGTGCACCTGGCCGCAGCCAAGGCGCAGATCCGCACGCCGCTGCCCGGCGGGATCCAGGCCAAGGTGGAGGGGGAGGATATCGTCCTGACGCGCGAGGCCGACACCAAGCAGCTGCGGGCCCTGCACGGCATGGCGCGCGCCCTGCTGGCCAACGGCATGCACGGCGTCACCGCCGGCTTCACCCGCGAGCTGGACATCGTCGGCATCGGCTACAAAGCCCAGGTGGCGGGCAACAAGCTGTCGCTCTCCCTGGGCTACTCGCATCCGGTGGAGTTCAACATCCCCGAGGGGATCGAGATCCGGGTCGACAAGCAGACGCACCTGGTGGTGACCGGGGTGGACCGCCAGCTGGTGGGCCAGGTCTCCGCGAATATCAGGTCGCTCAGGCCCCCGGAGCCCTACAAGGGGAAGGGAGTCAAGTACACCGACGAGACGATCCGGCGCAAGGCGGGCAAGGTCGGCAAGACCGCCGCCGCCTAGCGAGGAGAGGCCGAGGAAACCGAGGAAACAATGAAGCGCGACGCGAGGAAGGAAGAAAGGCGGGAGCGAAGGAGGACGCGCATCCGGGCGCGCATCCGCGGGACGCAGGAAAAGCCGCGGCTGGCGGTGTTCCGCAGCCTGAACCACATCTACGTGCAGGCGATCGACGACGAAAAGGGGACCACGCTGGTGCAGGCCTGCACCCTCGAAGAGGAGTGCAGCGTGAAGACCGGCGGCAACCTGGCGGCCGCCAAGGCGGTCGGGGAGCTGGTCGCGAAGCGGCTGAAGGAAAAGGGGCTCGAGGCGGTGATCTTCGACCGCGGCGGCTTCCCCTATCACGGCCGCATCAAGGCGCTGGCCGAGGCGGCTCGCGCCAACGGGCTGAAGTTCTGAAGTTCTAGGCCGTCGAGGCGCCCGGAACGCAAGGCGCGTCGAAGTGCCGCGTACCTTTTCGGTACGCAAACGAGACGCGACGCCGCGAGCCGGGATGCATCGACGGCCGGGCAAGTGAGGTGAGTGTTTGGAACTGTTGAAGAGCACGGATCTGGACCTGAAGGACCAGGTCGTCCACATCAACCGGGTCACCAAGGTCGTCAAGGGAGGCAAGAACTTCCGCTTCGCCGCGCTGGTGGTGGTGGGCGATGCGCAGGGGCACGTCGGATTCGGCATGGGCAAGGCGCGCGAGGTGCCGACGGCCATCGCCAAGGGCGTGGAGCGCGCCAAGCGCAACTTGATCCGGGTGCCGATCAAGGAAGGAACGATCCCGCACCCGATCGTCGGGCGCTTCGGCGCCGGGCAAGTCATGCTGCGCCCCGCCTCGACCGGCACCGGGGTCATCGCCGGCGGCGCGGTCCGGGCGGTCATGGAATCGGTCGGGATCCAGAACATCCTGACGAAATCGCTGGGGACGACCAACCCTTACAACGTGGTGCGGGCCACCTTCGCCGGTCTGCTCAAGCTGAGGGATCCGGAGCTGCAGGCCAAGCGGCGCGGCACCGAGAAGGTCGAGAAGAGGCCCGCATGACGCCGCGCGCCCCCCGCACCGCCAAGACGAAAAAGAAGGGGAAGACTCTGGAGATCACGCAGTATCGCAGCGGGATCTGCACTCCCGAGAACCACAAGCGCACCCTGAAGGCGCTCGGGCTGCGCCGCATGAACCAGACGGTGGTGCGCCCCGACAACCCGGCAATCCGCGGGATGGTGCAGACCATCCCCCACCTGGTGCGCATCGTCGGCGAATAATTCGCCGCGATCGAGAGGCTCGAGCATGCCGCGCAAGAAGAAAGTCGTCGAGAAACCCAAGGAAATCGCCTTGGAAGGCCTACGCCCCAACCGCGGGGCGCGCAAGAAGAAGTTCCGCGTCGGCCGCGGGCCCGGATCGGGCAACGGCAAGACGGCGGGGGCGGGGAACAAGGGGCAGCTGTCGCGCGCCGGCTTCGTCAGCCAGCGCGGCTTCGAAGGCGGCCAGATGCCGCTGCACCGGCGCCTCCCGAAGCGGGGCTTCCGCAACCTGTTCAAGAAGCGCTATGTGACGGTGAACCTGGACCAGATGGCCGGCTTCCAGGGAGAAGTGACCCCCGAGAACCTCCTGGCCACCGGTGTCATCAAGCAGGTACGCGACGGACTGGTGATCCTGGGACGGGGTGATGCGCCGGCCAAGCTCCTGGTCAAGGCGCACCGGTTCAGCGCCGAGGCACGACGGAAGATCGAAGCGGCGGGCGGCTCGGTGGAGATCCTGGCCCGCTAGAAGGACACAAGAGCAGCAGTGGACAGCATCAAGAACATCTTCAACATCCCGGACCTCCGCAAGAGGCTCCTGTACACCTTCGGCTTGCTCGCGGTGTACCGGATCGGCGGGCACGTCCCGGTCCCGGGAGTCAATTTCGAGGCCCTGGATTCGATCTTCCGCACGCAGGCGGGGTCGATTCTCGGCTTCCTGGACCTGTTTTCCGGCGGCAACCTCCGGCGCCTGACCATCTTCGCGCTGGGGATCATGCCGTACATCTCGGCGTCGATCATCCTGCAGCTCCTCACCGTCATCTGGCCCTACCTGGAGAAGCTCTCCAAGGAAGGGGGCGAGGCGGGACGGCGCAAGATCACGCAGTGGACGCGCTACGGGACGGTGGTCCTCAGCGTCGTGCAGTCAATCGGCATCGCCTTCTGGCTGGAGAACTTCAACGCCGGCGGGACGCAGGTGGTGCTGCATCCCGGCTGGTTCTTCCGCCTGATGACCGTCATGACCCTGACTACGGGCACCGCCTTCATCATGTGGCTGGGAGAGCAGATCTCCGAGCGCGGCATCGGCAACGGCATCTCGCTCATCATCTTCGCGGGCATCGTGGTCGGACTTCCGCGCGCCGTCGTGGCCACCGTACAGGACCTGATCACCGGCAACATCGGCATGCTGGCGCTGCTGTTCCTGATGGTGCTGATGGTTCTGGTGGTGGCGGCCATCGTCTTCGTGGAGCGCGCCCAGCGCCGCATCCCGGTGCAGTATGCTCGCCGCGTGGTGGGGCGCCGGACCTTCGGCGGGCTGTCGACCCACCTGCCGCTGCGCCTGAACACCGGCGGCGTCATCCCGGTCATCTTCGCCTCGTCGATCCTGTCGATTTTCCAGACGATCGGGCAGCTTCCCCTGGCCCAGGGCACTCCCTGGCTGCGGGAGCTGATGCACATGTTCGACTACACGATGCCGCTGTACAACCTGTTCTACTTCATCCTGATCATCTTCTTCTGCTACTTCTACGTGTCGATCATCTTCAACCCGATGGACACGGCGGACAATCTGCAGAAATACGGCGGCTTCATTCCCGGGATTCGTCCCGGGCGGCGCACGGCGGAGTATCTCGACACGATCCTGACGCGGCTCACCTTTGCCGGGTCGATCTATCTGGCGCTCATCGCCCTGCTCCCGACCATCCTGATCTCGGGGCTGAACGTCGGCAGCCTGCCGGGAATCGGTCCCTCTCTCGAAAACATCCTCCCCGGGTTCCTGACGCAGGGGCTCGGGGTGAAGTTCATGTTCGGCGGAACGTCGCTTCTGATCGTGGTGGGCGTGGCGATGGACACGGTCCAGCAGGTGGAATCGCAGCTCATCATGAGGCATTACGAGGGCTTCCTGAAGGGAGCGCGCGTCCGGGGCAGGCGGGGCTAGGCATTGAGGCTGATCCTGATGGGGCCGCCGGGCGCGGGCAAAGGGACCCAGGCGGTCCTGCTCGGAAAGAGCCTGGGCATCCCGCACCTGTCGGCCGGCGACATGCTGCGCGAGCACGTCAAGCGCAATACGCCGCTCGGACAGAAGGCCAGCTCCCTCATGGCGCGCGGCGAGCTGGTCCCCGACGATCTGGTCTCGGAGATGGTGGCGGGGAGGCTCGCCGAAGCGGAGTGCGCGGGGGGCTTCCTGCTGGACGGCTATCCGCGCAACCTGCACCAGGCGGTGACGCTGGAGAATCTTCTGGCCGAGCGCCAGTCCCGTCTGGATCGGGCGCTGGCGCTGCAGGTGGATCCCGAGGAGCTGATCCGCAGGCTGACGGGACGGCGCGTCTGCCCGCAGTGCGGCGCCGGCTATCACGTCGTGAGCCGCCCGCCCAAATCAGAGGGGCGCTGCGACGTCTGCGGCTCCGGGCTGGCGCAGCGCCCGGACGATAGGGAAGACGTGGTCCGGGAGCGCCTGCGGGTCTACACCGAGCAGACGCGGCCGCTGCTTGGGCATTACCGGGACCGCGGTCTGCTCACCGAGGTGGACGGCACCGGCACCCCGGAATCGGTCGCCCGCCGGCTCGTCGGGGCGGTCGAGGAAGTGGCGCGGTGATCGTCTACAAATCGGCGGCGGAGATCGAGTCGCTGGACCGGGCCAACGCGCTGGTCCTGAAGGTCCTGGACGCCCTGGAGGCGATGGTGGCCCCGGGGGTGTCGACCTGGGACCTGGACCGGGTCTCCGAGGAGATCACGCGCAAGGCGGGCGGGCGCCCGGCCTTCAAGGGATACCGGGGCTTTCCCGGCTCGCTGTGCGCCTCGATCAACGAGGAAGTAATCCACGGGATCCCTTCGAAAAAGCGGGTCCTCAAGGAAGGGGACATCATCAGCCTGGATTTTGGCGTCGTGCTGGACGGTTATTACGGGGATTCGGCGCGCACGGTGCCGGTGGGCGAGGTCGACTCCGAGGCGCGGCGGCTGCTGGCGGTGACCGGCGAGGCGCTGGTGAAGGGGCTGGAGGCGGCGAAGACGGGCGGCCGGCTGTCGGACATCGGGCACGCCGTGCAAACTCACGTCGAGGCCGCCGGCTTCTCGGTGGTGCGCGAGTTCGTCGGGCACGGCATCGGCAGCTCCCTGCACGAGGACCCGCAGGTTCCCAACTACGGCGCTCCGGGCACCGGAGTGGTGCTGCGCGAGGGGCTGGTCCTGGCGGTGGAGCCGATGGTCAACCAGGGGGTCCCTGATGTGCGCATTCTCCCGGACGGCTGGACGGCGGTGACGGTGGACGGGCTGCCCTCGGCGCACTTCGAGCGCTGCCTGGCGATCACGGCGGAAGGGCCGAAGGTCTTGGGCTCGAACCCCTCACAGCTGAGGAGCGCTGTTTGAGCAAGGAAGAAGCGATCCAGGTCGAGGCGACGGTTCTGGAGCCGCTGCCCAACGCGATGTTCAGGGTGGAGCTGGAGAACAAGCACAAGGTGCTGGCCCATATTTCGGGAAGAATGCGCAAGAACTTTATCCGGATCCTCCCGGGGGACCGGGTCCTGGTGGAGCTTTCCCCCTACGACCTGACCCGCGGGCGGATCGTGTATCGCTACAAGTAGAGGCCGCGTCGAAGCGGCGAGGAAGGTCCAGTGAAAGTCCGGGCATCGGTCAGAAAGATTTGCGCCAAGTGCAAGGTGATTCGACGCAGCGGCGTGGTCCGCATCATCTGCGTGAACCCGAAGCACAAGCAGCGCCAGGGATAGGGGAACGTCATGGCTCGCATCGCCGGGGTGGATCTGCCCCAGAACAAGCGCGTTGAAATCGCCCTGACCTACATCCACGGCATCGGCCGCTCCCGGTCCAACCGGATCCTGGGCAAGGCGGGCGTCTCGCCGGACGTAAAGGTCAAGAACCTGTCCGAGGAGGAGGTCCGCAAGATCCGCGACGTCATCCAGGACGAAGGGCAGGTCGAGGGGGACGTCCGGAAGAACGTCTCGATGGACATCAAGCGGCTGATCGACATCGGCTGCTACCGGGGGATGCGGCACCGCCGCAACCTGCCGGTGCACGGACAGCGCACGCACACCAACGCCCGCACCCGCAAGGGACCGCGGCGCACCGTGGCCGGCAAGAAGAAGGCCCCGGTGGGCAAGAAGGGATAGGGGAGCCTCATGGCCGAAGAGAAGAAAGCAGCCCCGGCAGGAGCGGGCGCGGAAGGCGCGGCGCCGGAAGCGGCCAAGCCGGCGGCCGTCAAGCGCGTCCGCGGCAAAGAAAAGAAGAACGTGCCGCTGGCGATCGCCCACATTCACGCCACGTTCAACAATACCGTCATCACCATCACCGACATGCAGGGCAACGTGCTCTCCTGGTCCTCGGCCGGGTGCCTGGCCTTCAAGGGGTCGCGCAAGGGGACCCCGTTCGCGGCGCAGATGGCGGCCCAGGCCGCCGGCAACGCCGCCAAGGAGCACGGCGTGCGCTCGCTGGAGGTGCGCGTGAAGGGACCGGGCTCGGGTCGCGAGTCGTCGATCCGGGCGCTGCAATCGATCGGCATGGAAATCAAGGCCATCAAGGACGTGACGCCCATCCCGCACAACGGCTGCCGCCCCCCGAAGCGGCGGCGCGTGTAGGACGGGCCTTTCGAAGGAAGGGGAACAACACTTGGCGAGAATCCGGGGTGCGGTCTGCCGGCTGTGCCGGCGCGAAGGAATGAAGCTCTTTCTCAAAGGAGATCGCTGCTTCTCGGAGAAGTGCGCCGTCGAGAAGCGCCGCTTCGCCCCGGGGCAGCACGGCAAGCGCCGCACCAAGGTCCAGGGCTACGGCATCCAGCTGCGCGAGAAGCAGAAGGTCAAGCGCATCTACGGCATGCTGGAGAACCAGTTCCGCCTCGCCTACCGCAGCGCCGTGCGCTCGCGCGGCGTCACCGGCGAGGTGCTGCTGCAGAACCTGGAGCGCCGGCTGGACAACGTGGTGTTCAAGCTGGGGCTGGCGGAATCGCGCTGGCAGGCCCGCCAGATCATCGGCCACGGCCATGTCCAGCTCAACGGCCGGAAGGTCGACATCGGCTCCTACCTGGTGAAGGCGGGAGACGTCATCACGGTCAAGGAGAACCTCCGCAAGAACACGTTCCTCCTCAAGTCGGTGGAGCACGCCCGGGCGCGGGGCATCCCGGAATGGCTCACGCTGGACGCCGAGGCGCTCAAGGGCACCGTGGCGTCGCTGCCGACCCGCGAGCAGATCACGCTGCCCATCCAGGAGCAGATGATCATCGAGCTGTACTCGAAGTAGCCCCCTTTTAACGGGAGAAACCCGAATGCTTTGGAAAGACTTTCAGCGGCCCAAGAGGCTGGAGTTCGAAGCCGAGTCCCTGACCGGAACCTACGGGCTGTTCTACGCCCAGCCGTTCGAGCGCGGCTTCGGCACGACGATCGGCAACGCCATGCGCCGCGTCCTCCTGTCGAGCATCGAAGGGGCGGCGATCACCGCCGTGAAGATCGACGGGGTGCTGCACGAGTTCACCTCGATCCCCGGCGTCGTCGAGGACGCCACCGACCTGATCCTGAACCTGAAGCAGGTCCCCCTGAAGATGACGGTGGACCATCCGGAGACGATCTACCTCCGGGCGGAAGGGGCCGGCGAGATCAAGGCCGGCGACATCGAGACCAACCCGAACGTGCAGATCCTGGACCCGAGCATCCACCTGGCGACGCTGCAGGAGGAAGGGAAGCTCAACATCGAGATGCGGGTGCGCCCGGGCCGGGGCTACCAGCCGGCGGACCGCAACTTCGAGCCCGACCTGCCGCTCGGTTACATCCCGATCGACTCGGTCCACTCGCCGGTGAAGAAGGTCAACTACACGGTGGAGGACGCCCGTCTGGGCCAGACCACCGACTACGACAAGCTGACCATCGAGGTCTGGACCAACGGCGCGGTGCGCCCGCAGGATGCGGTCGCCCTGGCCGGCAAGCTGATCAAGGACCACCTGGCGATCTTCATCAACTTCGAGGAGTCGCACGAAGCCGAGGAGAAGGAGATCGACAAGGAGCGCGAGAAGCTCAACGAGAACCTCAACCGCTCGGTGGAGGAGCTGGAGCTGTCGGTGCGCTCCTACAATTGCCTGAAGAACGCCGAGATCCGGACGATCCGCGACCTGGTCCAGCGCAGCGAGGCCGAGATGCTCAAGACCAAGAACTTCGGCCGCAAGTCGCTCAACGAGATCCGCGAGATCCTGGCCGAGATGGGCCTCTCCTTGGGCATGAAGCTGGACGAGCCGACCGAGATCGTCGCCGAATAGCCGCACCACACGGGGAAACTCCGCCATGAGGCACCAACGAGCCCTGCGCAAGCTGGGACGCACCACCGAGCATCGGATCGCGGTGCTGCGCAACCTGTCCACCGCGCTGTTCCAGCACGAGAGGATCACCACCACCCTGATCAAGGCCAAGGAGGTCCGCCCCTTCGCGGAGAAGCTCATCACCCTGGCACGGCGTGACGACCTGCACAGCCGCAGGCTCGCGGGCCGCGACATCCAGGACCGCGGCGTCCTCAAGAAGCTGTTCGACACCCTCGGGCCGCGCTTTTCCCAGCGTCCGGGCGGCTACAGCCGCATCCTGAAGCTGGGATACCGGCAGGGGGACGCGGCCGAGGTCGCCATTCTGGAGCTGATCGGCTCCGAGCCCAACTTCGACAAGGGGAAGAAGGGCAAGAAGGCGAAGAAGAAGGAGAAGGAAACGAAGGAAGCCGCGGGCGAGGAAGCGGCCGCCGAGACGGGAAAGGGCAAGAAGAAAGCGAAGGCCCACGACAAGGGGCACGAGCACGCCCACGGCGAGCACGGCCACGAGCACCCTCACGCCCACGAAGCGACCGCCGCCAAGGCGAAGACGAAGCGGACCTCGGGTCCCGCCCGGACCGGAGGAGGCAAAAAGCCGGCCCAATGAGCCGTCCGCCTCGCGCATCGGAACGATACCGGGGGGCTTCGGGCCCCCTTTTTTTTACCCGTCCCGCCCATTGCCTGCTGAGGAAATGAGCCGTGCCGCGCAGGGATGACATCAAAACCATTCTGGTGCTGGGGTCCGGGCCGATCGTGATCGGCCAGGCCTGCGAGTTCGACTACTCGGGGACGCAGGCCTGCAAGGCGCTGCGCGAGGAGGGGTACCGCGTCGTCCTGGTCAACTCCAATCCGGCGACCATCATGACCGACCCCGAGATGGCCGATGCCACCTACATCGAGCCGCTCACCGTCGACATGGTGACCCGAGTCATCGAGCGCGAGCGTCCCGAGGCGCTGCTCCCCACCGTGGGCGGCCAGACGGCGCTGAACCTGGCGATGGACCTGGGGAAGGCAGGAGTCCTGGAGCGCTTCCAGGTCGAGCTGATCGGCGCCAAGCATGCCGCCATTCGCGTCTCCGAGGACCGCCAGCTCTTCAAGGAGGCCATGACCCGCATCGGGCTGGAAGTGCCGCGCAGCGGCACCGCCATCAGCCTGGACGAGGCCAAGGCAATCCTCGAGGAGATCGGTTATCCGGCCATCATCCGTCCCTCCTTCACGCTGGGAGGCGCCGGCGGCGGCATCGCCTACAACGTGGAGGAATTCGAGGCCTCGATCGAGCGCGGATTGGCGCTCTCGCCGGTGCACCAGGTCCTGGTCGAGGAGTCGGTGCTCGGCTGGAAGGAGTTCGAGCTGGAGGTGATGCGCGATCTCGCCGACAACGTCGTCATCATCTGTTCCATCGAGAACCTCGACCCGATGGGGGTGCACACGGGCGATTCGATTACCGTGGCGCCGGCGCAGACCTTGAGTGACGTCGAGTACCAGCGGATGCGCACCGCCGCCATCCGCGTCATCCGCGAGGTCGGCGTGGAGACCGGCGGCTCCAACATCCAGTTCGCCGTCGATCCGGCCACCGGCCGCCAGGTCGTCATCGAGATGAACCCGCGCGTGTCGCGCTCCTCGGCGCTCGCCTCCAAGGCCACCGGCTTCCCGATCGCCCGCATCGCCGCCAAGCTGGCGGTCGGCTACACGCTGGACGAGATCCCCAACGACATCACCAAGGAGACGCCCGCCTCCTTCGAGCCGACCATCGACTATGTCGTCGTGAAGATCCCGCGCTTCGCCTTCGAGAAGTTTCCGCGCGCCGACAAGACCCTGACCACGCAGATGAAATCGGTGGGCGAGGCGATGTCGATCGGCCGCACCTTCAAGGAGGCGCTGCAGAAGGGGATCCGCTCGCTGGAGATGGGCGCCGACGAGTCGTTCTGGGACGGCGCGGAGATGAAGGACCCGGTGGCGATCCGCGAGAAGCTGATCACCCCGACACGCGACCGCCTCATGGCGGTGCGCTCCGCCTTCCGCGCCGGCATGACGGTGCGCGAAATCGCCGCCCTGAGCCGCATCGACCCCTGGTTCCTGGAGAAGATCCAGGAGATCCTGGCGGGGGAGGACGTGCTGGCGGGCGCGAATCCCGGCACGCTCGGCGACGACGCGCTGCGCGCCGCCAAGCGCGACGGCTTCTCGGACCGGCGCATCGCACGCCTGTCGGGGATTGCCGAGGACGAGATCCGCAGGCGCCGCGAGGAGATGGGGCTGGTGCCGGTCTACAAGCGGGTCGACACCTGCTCGGCCGAGTTCGAGGCCAGGACACCCTACCTGTATTCGACCTACGAGCAGGAGTGCGAGGCGAGCCCGACCGACCGGCGCAAGGTGATGATCCTGGGGAGCGGTCCGAACCGCATCGGCCAGGGGATCGAGTTCGACTACTGCTGCTGCCAGGCCTCCTTCGCCCTGAAGGAGGAGGGTTTCGAGACCCTGATGGTGAACTGCAATCCGGAGACGGTCTCCACCGACTACGACACCTCCGACCGCCTCTACTTCGAGCCGCTCACCTTCGAGGATGTGCTGGGCATCGTACGACGCGAGAAGCCGGAAGGCGTCATCATTCAGTTCGGCGGGCAGACCCCGCTCAACCTGGCCATCGCGCTGCAGAAGGCGCACGTCCCGATCCTGGGGACTTCGCCCGACTCGATCGACCTGGCGGAGGACCGCAAGCGCTTCGGGTCGCTGGCGCGCGACCTCGGGATCCGCATGCCGGAGTGGGGGACCGCCTCCGACATCGACGAGGCGCTCGCGGCGGCCCAGCAGATCGGCTATCCGGTTCTGGTCCGTCCCTCCTACGTCCTCGGCGGGCGCGCCATGATGGTGGCCTACGACGAGGTCCAGCTGCGCGAGTACGCCGGCGCCGCCGCCGTCGTCTCGCCCGGACACCCGATCTACCTGGACCGCTTCCTGGAGGACGCCTTCGAGGTGGACGTCGACGCCATCGGCGACGGCAGCCGCATCGTCATCGGCGGGGTCATGCAGCACATCGAGGAGGCGGGAATCCACTCGGGCGACTCGTTCTGCGTCCTGCCGCCGTACCGCATCTCGAAGGAGCACCAGGATCAGATGCGCGAGCAGACGCGCCGCATGGGGATGGCGCTGAAAGTGCGGGGACTCATGAACGTGCAGTTCGCCATGAAGGACGACGTCATCTACGTGCTGGAGGTCAACCCGCGCGCCTCGCGCACCATCCCCTTCGTGAGCAAGGCCACCGGCGTGCCGCTGGCCCGTCTGGCGGCCAAGGTCTGCGCGGGGAAATCGCTCGCGGATCTGGGGTTGACGGAAGAGCCGTCGCTGTCGGCCGTTTTCGTGAAGGGGGTCGTCTTCCCGTTCCAGCGCTTCCCGGGAGAAGATCCGGTGCTGGGCCCCGAGATGAAATCCACCGGCGAGGTGATGGGAATCTCACCGAGCTTCGGCCACGCCTTCGCCAAGGCGCAGATGGCCTGCGGACTGTCGCTTCCCCTCGCCGGACGGGTCTTCATCTCGGTCAACGACAACGACAAGGATGCCGTCGTGCCGATCGCCCACGGCTTTGCCTCGCTGGGCTTCCGGCTGGTGGCCACCAGCGGCACGGCCAACCGCCTGGCCGCCGAGGGGCTGGTCGTCGAGATGGTCTACAAGGTCAACGAGGGAAGGCCCAACGTCGTGGACCGGCTGCTCAATGGCGACATCGACCTGGTCCTGAACACCACCCTGGGAAGGGCATCGCACTTCGACGAGATGGCCATCCAGAAGACGGCTGCCCAGCGTGGCGTCCCGTGTATCACCACCCTGTCGGGTGGCGCCGCCGCCGTGGAAGGAATTCGCGCGCTGAAGCGCGAAGGCCTCGAGGTGGCCCCGCTGCAGGAGTTCCACCGCGGCGTCACGGTAGGACGCCCCCGGAAGCGACCATCCGAAGCCGGCGAGCGCTCGCCGGAGCGCTCCTTCGGAACCCCTCCAACG
>DASTZC010000108.1 GCA_035764505.1 Candidatus Polarisedimenticolia bacterium | reverse complement strand
CGAGCGGCGCGGCCGCGGCCAGCGCATAGATGCCGATTTCGATGACCGCCGGAACGACCCAACCTTCGGGTCGGGCACCCACGGGACGATAGGGCTCTTCGTGCCTCAGGTAGGCAGAGCTGGCCCTAGAAGCCATGATGGCCTCCCTTGCGCCGCAGCGTGCGGAGGAGCTGTCGCAAGGAGGAGAGTCGATTTCGCGGACAGATCAGCAAGGTTCCTCCGGCCTCGAGGAGCGCCAGATCGTCGACTCCCCAAAGAACGCATCGTCCCTCCTCCCGGTACACCAGGTTCCTGCTCGATTGGATGGCCACGACTTCGCCGTGCAGAAGGTTTCCCTGACGGTCCTTCCGGGCGCCGGCAGACAGGCGCTCCCAGGAGCCGACATCCGACCAGGTGAAGCGGGCGCGGACCATCGCCACTCGCCGCGAGCGCTCCAGTACCGAGCGATCCACTGGCAGCGCAGGAAGGCGGGCAAAGTGCCGTGCGCCGCCAGCGTTTTCCAGCCAGCGGCGATAAGTCTGCTGGGCCCGCGACGCCTCGTCGAGAAAGGAAGCGGTCTTCCAGCAGAAAATCCCGGAGTTCCATAGCGCCCCGCGGCGCAGCAGCAGACGCGCCCTGCCCTGGGGCGGCTTCTCGATGAACCTCGATACTTTCCGTCCGTCTCCGCGGATGGGTTCTCCCGGGACGAGATATCCGAAGTCAGCCGACGGACCTGTCGGAGGAATGGCGAACGTGATCAGATGACCGCCCTCTGCCAGAGCCCTGGCCCGCGCCACGTCGCGCCGGAACGCCGCGATCCCATCGATCCGATGGTCCGACGGCAGCACGAGCATCGTGGATTGGGAATCGCGGCTCGAAAGCCAGGAAGCGGCCAGCAGGCAGGCGGGCCCGGTGTTCCTCGACGCCGGCTCGCGCAGGATCCGGCGCCCCCAGGTCTTTCCGAGATCCTTCCGGATCAAACCGGAGAGATCATCTCCGGCGAGGATGCGAATGCGATCCGGAGGCGCCACCGACAAGGCCCGGTCGAGCGTGTCGCGCAGGAGCGATTTCCCGCCTGACATCCTGAGGAATGGCTTGGGAACCTCTGCCCGGGAGAGCGGCCACAATCTCTCGCCCCGGCCTCCGGCGAGCAGCATGACCCATAAGTTCGAGCGCACACCTTTGTCCACGCGGCGCTCAATCCCCGCTACTCGAAGAATCCGAAGCGCAGGATGGCGCCGATGGCGGCGAAGCCATCGCGCCAGGTGATCTTCTTTCCCTCGGCGTAGTTCCTGCCATGGTAGGAGATCGAGGTCTCGTAGACGCGGCATCCGTGACGCGCGATCTTGGAGGTGATCTCCGGCTCGATGCCGAAGCGCTCCGACTTCAGATCGAGCGCTCGCAGGACGTCCGTCCGGAAGGCCTTGTAGCAGGTCTCCATGTCGGTCAGGTTCAGGTTCGTGAACATGTTGGAGAGCGTGGTGAGAAAGCGGTTCCCCACGTAATGCCAGTAATAGAGCACACGGTGCGTCTCGCCGGTGAAACGCGAGCCATACACCACGTCCGCCAGGCCCGCCTCGATCGGCTCAAGCAGCCGCGGATAGTCCTTGGGGTCGTACTCCAGATCGGCGTCCTGCACCACCACGACATCGCCGCTCACCAGGCCAAAGGCGGTGCGCAGCGCCGCGCCCTTGCCACGGTTGACGGCGTGGCGGGTGACCCGGATCCGCGGATCGCTCACTCGGGCGAGGGCCGCCGGGGTGCCATCGGTGGAAGCATCGTCCACCACCACGATCTCGTAGACTCCCGGGGCGCTCGCCACCCGGCCCAGGATGGCCTCCACCGTCTTCTCCTCGTTGTACACCGGAATGACGACCGACAGCCTCATGCGGTCCCCGTCAGACCCGAGGCGAGCAGCGTACGCGCGAGCCCCTCGCGGAAGGAGATCCGGGGGCCGTAGGCCAGGAAATCCTCGGCCTTGCGGATGTCGGCCAGGGAGTCGCGCACGTCCCCCTTTCGCGAAGGCTCGAAGCGCGGCGGCTGGCTCATTCCCGACAGCGTCTGCAGCTCGCGCAGCAGGTCGAGCAGCGAGTAGCACTCGCCGCACGCGATGTTGAAGGCCTCGCCGGCGGCGCGCGCCGGGGCGCTGCAGGCCGCCAGGTTCGCCTGCACGACATTCTCCACGTAGGTGAAATCGCGTGACTGGCGTCCATCGCCGTAGAGCACGGGCGATTCGCCCCCCTTCAGGGCTGCGATGAACCGCGGGATGACCGCGGCGTACTGGGAGTCGGGACGCTGCCTCGGGCCAAAGACGTTGAAATAGCGCAGCGCCACGGTCTGGAGCCCATAGATTCCGTGGAAGACACGGCAGTAGTACTCCCCTCCCAGCTTGGTCACCGCGTAAGGAGAGAGAGGTGCGGGGACCATCGATTCGGTCTTGGGGAGCTCGGGCGTATCGCCGTAGACCGAGGAGGAGGAAGCGTAAACGAAGCGGCGGATCTTGGCCTTGCGCGAAGCATCCAGCAGCACCAGGGTCCCGGTGAGGTTCGCGGCGTGTGACTCGGCGGGATCCTCGACGGAGCGCGGCACGGAGCCGAGAGCCGCCTGGTGCAGGACAAAATCGATGTCACGCACCGCCCGCTCGGCCAGGGAGGGGTCGTCGATCCGGCCTTCGAGCATCTCGAAGCGACCAGAGAAAGGAGCCAGGTTGTCGGCCTTGCCGGTGCTGAAGTCGTCCAGGACGCGGACCGACTCGCCGCGCTGCAGGAGCGTCTCCACCAAGTGCGAGCCGATGAAGCCGGCCCCCCCGGTCACCAGGTAGCTTGCCATGACATCTCCTCTTTCAGCGCCCGACCGCCGTATAGCGGAACCCCTGGCGCTGCAGGTCCCCCGGCTCATAGACGTTGCGCAAATCGATCAGGACCGGGCTGCGCATCACCTGCTTCAGCTTCGGCAGATCGAGGTTTCGGAACTGGTTCCACTCCGTCGCCAGGACCAGCGAGTCGCAGCCCGTGGCGGTGTCGTATTCGTCCACGCCATACTGCACGTCCTGGAGCACCCGCTGCGCCTCCGGCATGGCCACCGGATCGAAGGCCCGGACGGCCGCTCCCTCCTGCTGCAGGACCTCGATGATGCGCAGGGCCGGAGACTCCCGGGTGTCGTTGGTGTTGGGCTTGAAGGACAGCCCCAGCACCCCAATCTTCTTGTCCTTGAGCCCGCCCGTCGCCTGCTTGATCTTCTCCGCCATGCGCCCGATCTGCGATTCGTTCACCGCCACGGCCGCGGCGATGACCCGCATCTCGAGGGCATGATCGTGTCCTACTTTGAGCACCGCGAGGGTGTCCTTCGGGAAGCAGGAGCCCCCATAGCCCGGGCCGGGGTGCAGGAACAACCGGCCGATGCGATGATCCAGTCCCATTCCCTTGGCGACCTGGTGCACGTCGGCACCCACCTTCTCGCACAGCAGCGCAATCTCGTTGATGAAGGAGATCTTGGTCGCCAGGAAGGCGTTGCTGGCGTATTTGATCATCTCGGCGCTGACCACGTTGGTGATCAGGAACGGCGCCTCGATGAGATAGAGGGGGTTGTAGAGCTCCTTCAGGACCTCCACCGCCCGCGCGTCGTCGGCCCCGATCACCACGCGGTTCGGGCGCATGAAGTCCTCGATGGCCGAGCCCTCGCGCAGGAACTCGGGGTTGGAAGCCACCGAGAACTCGATCGGACGCGGTTGCTCCTTCTGGATGATCTCCCGGATCATCGCCCCCGTCCCCATCGGGACAGTGCTCTTGGTGACCACCACCTTGTAGCCGTTCATGGCGCGCGCGATGCCGCGCGCCACCTCGCGGACATGGCTCAGGTCGGCCGATCCGTCCTCCCCCGGCGGCGTGCCCACCGCGATGAACACCACGTCGGAAGGCTCCACGGCCGCCTTGAGGTCTATGGAGAAGCTGAGCCTTCCCACGGACAGGTTGCGGCGCACCATTTCCCCCAGGCCGGGCTCGAAGATCGGCACCTGGCCGTCCTGCAGCATATCGATCTTTGCCTTGTCCACGTCCACACAGGTCACGCTGACGCCGAACTCTGCGAAGCAGGTCCCCGTGACCAGCCCCACGTATCCGGTTCCAACCACCGCGATCTTCATGACGCTCTCCCGTATTCCGCTCCGGCGGACCTCAGGCCTGCTTTTGGGCCCGATACCATTCCACGAACCGCCGGATCCCTTCCTGGATCCCGACTTGAGGCGCGTACCCGAGCACGGAGCGGGAGTGTTCGAGATCGGCGCAGGTCACTTGCACGTCGCCCGGCTGATCGCGCTGGGTCACGATCTTGGCGGTCTTTCCCAGCGCGGCTTCGAGGTGGCCGATCAGCGCGCGCAAGCTCACCACTTCGGAGCGTCCCAGATTGAACACCTGGAAGCCACGGCTGTGCTCCAGCGCCGCGACAATCCCCGAGACGATGTCCTCGACGTAGGTGTAGTCCCGCGAGGAGGAGCCGTCTCCGAACAGGGGAACCGGCTCCCCCTGGTCGATGAGACGGGTGAACTTGTGAATCGCCATCTCCGGCCGCTGCCGCGGGCCGTAGACGGTGAAGAAACGCAGGCACGCGACATCCATGCCGTAGAGATGGTGGTAAGTGTAGGCCAGCAGCTCGCCGGCCCGCTTGGTGGCGGCGTAGGGCGACACCGGGAAGTCGGCCGGGACCTTTTCGGAGAACGGCGCCTGGTCGTTGTTGCCATAGACCGAGGAGGACGAGCCGAACACGAAGCGCTTCACCTTGTAGATGCGGGCGTGCTCCATCAAGGTGGCGGTGCCGGTCACGTTGACGTCGGTGTAGAGCCGCGGCATCTCGAGGGAGGGCCGCACTCCGGCGCGCGCCGCCAGGTGTACGACCGCCTCGACTCCGTGGTGCCCGAAGAGGTCCTCCAGCACGGCGGGATCGCGGATGTCCCCTTCGTAGAGGTGGAAGCTCTCCACATCCTTGAGACTGGCGATGTTGCGCAGCTTGACGGTCTTCGAATAGAAGCTGTCGAAGACGTCCAGGCAGACTACCTCCCGGCCGCCGCGGATCAGACGCTCACAGAGGTGAGATCCAATGAACCCCGCGCCTCCGGTGACCAGAATCGCTCCCAAGCCGATACCTCCTTAGATCTTGACGATCCGGCCCTCCGGCGCAGCGATGCCCCGGGTGGCGTTGCGGGTGTCGACCAGGATCTTGGCCTTGTCGGCGATCCGGCCGTAGTCGAATGCCGAGTGGTTGGTCACGATGACCGTGCAGTCGCACCCGGAAAGCAGCTCGTCGGTCAGCGGGACGGCGCGCAGCACGCCCTGGTCCAGATGGATCTCCGGCGCGTGCGGATCGCTGTAAAGGACCTGCGCGCCGCGGTCCTGCAGCAGCTTGACCACGTCCAGCGCCGGTGATTCCCGCACGTCGGAGATGTCCTTCTTGTAGGCGACCCCCAGGATCAGGATGCGCGAGCCGTTGACCGACTTCTTGTGGGCGTTCAGGGCATCGACGATCTTGGTGACCACGTAGTGCGGCATGTTGCCGTTGATCTCGCTCGCCAGCTCGATGAACTTCGCATAGTAGTTCAGCGTCTTGAGCTTCCACGACAGGTAGTGCGGATCGATCGGAATGCAGTGCCCCCCCAGCCCGGGCCCCGGGTAGAAGGGCATGAAGCCGAAAGGCTTGGTCGCGGCGGCGTCGATGACCTCCCAGACATCCAGCTGGAGACGGTCGCACATCAAGGCAATCTCGTTCACCAGCCCGATGTTCACGCTGCGGAAGGTGTTCTCCAGCAGTTTGATCATCTCGGCGCACTGGGTCGAGGACACCGGGATCACAGTGTCGACCGCCTTGCGGTACAGGGCCGCCGCCATTTCGGAGCACGCTGGAGTGACGCCGCCGACGATCTTCGGCGTGTTGCGCGTGTTGAACCGCGGGTTGCCCGGATCGACCCGCTCCGGCGAAAAGGCCAGATAGAAATCCCGCCCCGCCTGCAGTCCAGCCGATTCGAGCCGCGGCCGGATGACCTCTTCCGTGGTTCCCGGATACGTAGTGCTCTCCAAGATGACGAGCATGTCCCGGTGCAGGGCCTTGACGATGCCGTCCACCGCCGAGACGATGTAGGAGATGTCGGGATCGCGCGTCTTGCGCAGGGGCGTGGGGACGCAGATGATTACCGCGTCGCAATCCTTGAGGGCCGCCACGTCGGTCGTCGCCGTCAGGCCGCGCGGGCCGACGACCTCCTTCAGAGTGGCCGAGGCGATGTCCTGCACGTGCGATCGCCCCTCGCCGATTCCCTTCACCTTGGCGGGGTCGCTGTCGACCCCGGTGACCGCGAAGCCGGCCCGCACGAACTCGCAGGCCAGCGGCAATCCGACGTACCCCAGGCCGATGACGCCAACGCGGGCCTGGAGCGATTCGATCTTCTCCTTCAATGCCACGTCCGACTCCTCAGGGGTTATCGGAGGGAGGCGGGGCCTCCTCTTCCGGGTTTTCTTCGCCTTCGCGCGTTTCAGCGCCTTTCTTCTGATAATGATGGATCATGCCCTTGCCGATCCGGCTCTTCTGTATCCCGGCGATCACGTCGCGCAGCCCGCGGTAGACCTCGTCATCGTTGATGATCGCTCCCAGGGTGCCCTGACCCGTGTCGATCTTGCGCGTGATCGACTCGATGTTCTTCGTCGTCTTTTCCATGTTCGAGAGGATGCGACGCGCCGACTCGTCGTCCGACAGGAGCCGGCCGGCGAGGCCGGTGCCGGCGTTGACCCGGTCGGTCACGCTCTTGAGGTCGGCGCTGGCCGCCAGCAGGTTCTCGAGAAGCACGTCCCCCTTGCCGCCGGGAACCATGAGCTGTCCGATCGCCCCCTCCCCCTGCTCCACGCGCGCCAGGACGTTCTTCAGGCGATCGAGGGACTCCTGGATCGAGGTGAGCTGGCGGCGCGCGTACTCGCGATCGGAGATGAGGGCCCCGGCGAGACCTTCCCCCTTCTCCAGCTTCTCGGCGGTGCGCCGCACCGAATCGAGGGTCTGCTGGATCCCCTGCAGGCTGTCGCGGCCGAACTCGGGATTCTTGATCATGTCCGACAGGAGCCCGCCGCCTTGGTTGAGGGCGATGAGCAGCTCGCGCAGCTGGCTGGTGATGTCCTTCACGTCGTCGGCGATGCCGCGCCCCATCTCGGTCAGCTCCGCCAGCCCCGAGACGCCAGGCTCGATGCGGCTCCCCGCGGGGAGCTGCGGGCGATCGGA
>DASTZC010000107.1 GCA_035764505.1 Candidatus Polarisedimenticolia bacterium | reverse complement strand
ACCCGATCCAGGAAATCGCGGCTCTCGGCCGAGGGCTCTTCTCCTTCGAGCGTCTCCAGCTTACGGAAGAGATCGTCCATAGCCTTGGTGCCCCGCCCGGAGCGCGGGACCACGACACGCAGGACGACGATTTGATCGCCGCGGCTCGAAGATCCGGGAGCGGGGAGCCCTTTTCCCTTGAGCTTGACGCGCGTGCCGCTCTGCGCCCCGCCGGGAACGCGGATCTTCTGCACTCCCTCCAGCGTCCGCACCGGGACCTCTCCTCCGAGATAGGCGCGCGACACGGTAATCGGCAGCTCGCAGTAGAGGTCCCTGCCATCGCGCTGGAAGAAGGCGTGCTCGGCGACATGGATGACCACGTAGAGACTCCCCGGCCCTCCACCGCGGCTTCCCGCCTCGCCTTCGCCGGCGATGCGCAGCTGCGAGCCGTCATCCACCCCCGCCGGAATCTTCACGCGCAGCGTGCGCTCGCGATGCAGCAGTCCCCGTCCTTCGCACTCGGCGCACGGCGTCTTGATGACCCGTCCCGAGCCGCTGCAGCGGTCACAAGTGCGCGAGAAGCTGAAGAAGCCTTGCTGCAGGGTGATGGTGCCCCGGCCACCGCACAGATCGCAGCGCACCGCGGCGGAAGGATCCGCCGCCCCGGAGCCTTTGCAGGTGGGGCAGGTCTCGTTGCGCGGCACGCGAAGCTCTTCCTCCTTGCCGCGCGCCGCCTCCTCCAGCGTGATCTCGACGTCGACCCTCAGGTCCGGCCCGCGCCGCGGGCCCTGGCTGCGGCGGGAATGCGTGAAGAGATCACCCAGGCCGAAGAGATCCCCCAGGATGTCGCCGAAATCGGAAAAGGTCTCCGGGTCGAAGCCCGAGAAGCCGCCGCCGACGCCGCGGTGGCCGAACTGGTCGTAGCGCCGCCGCTTCTCCGGATCGGAGAGGACGGAGTAGGCCTCCGAGGCCTCCTTGAAGCGTTCTTCCGCGTCCTTGTCGCCTCGGTTCTTGTCGGGATGGAACTGCACGGCCAGCTGGCGGTAGGCCTTCTTGATCTCGGCGTCGTCGGCCCCCCGGGGCACACCCAGGACGTCGTAGTAGTCTCGCTTGCTCAAGTTGGAATGGCTCCGACGGAATCCGCCCGATGTTTCGGACGTTCATACGCGCGGCCGAGCGCTCAGTGCAGCGGCCGCGTACCTCTCAGGCTTCTCCGGCCTCGGGCTCGCTGCCGCCCCCGCCGGCGGCTGCTTTGGCCCCACCGGCGGGATTGTACAGGATGACCTCGGTGAGAATGGCCGAGGCCTCGCCCAGCTTCTCCAGGCACTTGGTGCTCTCTGATATGGAAGAGCCCTGCAGCGCCCGGCGGGCATTCTCCAGGATGCGGCGCACCGTCCCCTGCTTCTCGGTGTCCAGCAGACTTCCGAATTCGTTGAAGCTCTTGAGGTTCGATTCCAGCAGTCCCTCGAGCCTCGCCTGCACCCGGCTCAGCTCCGCCTTGCGGCGGTCGGCGTCCGCGTTCTTCTTCGCGTCCTCGATGATCTCGGTAATCTCCTTTTCGGACAAGCCTCCCGAAGGGGTGACGACGATCTTCTGCTCCCTTCCGGTGGCCTGGTCGCGCGCCGACACGTGGACGATTCCGTTCGAGTCGATGTCGAAGGTCACGTCGATCTGAGGAACGCCCTTGGGAGCCGGGGGAATTCCCACCAGCTCGAAGCGGCCGAGTGACTTGTTGTAGGAGGCGATCTCACGCTCTCCCTGCAGCACATTGACCTCGACCTTCGCCTGGTTGTCCACCACGGTGGTGAAAATCTTCGCCTTGCGCGTCGGAATCGTGGTGTTGCGGTCGATCAGCTTGGTGAACATTCCGCCGCGCGTCTCGATTCCCAGGGAGAGCGGCGTCACGTCCAGGAGCACCATGTCCTTCACTTCACCCTGGAGGATTGCTCCCTGGATGGCGGCACCGATGCCCACGACCTCCTCGGGGTTCTTGTCGCGGCTCGGCTCGCGGCCGAAGATCGACCGGACCGTCTCAATCACCTTTGGGGTGCGGGTCTGGCCGCCGACCAGCAGCACTTCGTCGATCTGCTCCGGCTTGAGACCGGCCAGCTTCAGCGCCTCCAGGCAGGGCGGGCGGGTCTTCTCCACCAGGTCCGCCACCAGCTCCTCGAACTGCTCGCGCGTCAGCACGCAATTGAGATGCTTCGGTCCCTTGGCGTCGGCCGCGATGAAGGGCAGGTTGATTTCGGAGCGGCTCTCCAGCGAGAGCTCGCACTTGCTCTTCTCCGCCGCCTCCTTCAACCGCTGCAGCGCCAGGCGGTCCCCCTTCAGGTCGATTCCTTCCTTCCTCTGGAACTCGCCGAGCAGCCAGTCGACGATGCGCTGGTCGAAGTCCTCGCCTCCCAGGAAGGTGTCGCCGCTGGTGGACTTCACCTCGAACACTCCGTCCCCCAGCTGCAGGATCGAGACGTCGAAGGTTCCCCCTCCCAGGTCGTAGACCACGATGCGCTTCTCGGCCTGCTCGCTGAGGCGATAGGCCAGAGAAGCGGCGGTCGGCTCGTTGATGATGCGCGACACTTTGAGCCCGGCGATCCTCCCGGCATCCTTGGTGGCCTGTCGCTGGCTGTCGTCGAAATAGGCCGGCACGGTGATGATCGCCTCTGAGATCTCGTCCTCGAGGAACTCCTCGCCCATCTCCTTCAGCTTGGCCAGCACCATCGCCGAGATCTCCGGCGGCGAGTAGTCGCGGTCACGGACCCGCACTCGCACGTCGCCGTTGGCCGCCTCGGTGACCTCGTACGGAAGGAAGCGCAGGGCGTTCTGCACCTCGGGGGACTTGAACTTCCGGCCGATGAGCCGCTTGACCGCGTAGATGGTGTTCCTCGGGTTGGTCACCGCCTGGCGCTTGGCGATCTGGCCGACGAGACGCTCCCCCTTCTCGGTGAATCCCACGATCGAGGGGGTCGTGCGCCCTCCGTCCTTGTTGGGGACTACCTGCGGAACGCCCCCTTCCATCACCGCGACGCAGCAGTTCGTCGTCCCCAGATCGATGCCGATGACTTTGCCCATGTGGTTCTCGCGCCTCCCCCGCTTACGGGATCGCGGGTTTCTCCTTGCCGCCCCTGGCCGACACCCTTACCAGGCTCGGACGCAGCAGCTGACCCTGGAAGCGATACCCTTTGCGCAGATCCTCCAGGACGATTCCATCCTCGAGCCCATCCACGACCCGGGTCTCCACCGCTTCGTGGAGCATCGGGTCGAACTTCTCACCCACCGCGGCAATCTCGTCGAGTCCTTCGCGCCGAAGCAAATCCTTCATCTGTTGGACGGTCAGAGAAACCCCCTGACGGAAGGCGGACTCCGATTCCACGGCGCTCTCGTGGAGAGCGCGCTCGAAGTTGTCGAGAATGGGAAGCAGACGACGGAGGAGATCCATCGACAGCCGCTGACGGCTTTCCTGCATCTCGCGGTCCATGCGCTTGCGGGCATTCTCGAATTCTGCCTGCTTGCGCAGGAGCATGTCGTAGAGCTCTTGACGGGAATAAGGGACCGGAGGCCCTGTCTCCGCACGGGCGGCGGAATCGGCCTCTTCCTCGGATACCGGATCGTTCTGCGAGTCGAGCCCGACGACTTCCACGATTTCGACGGTGTCCTCCGGGGCCTCGCGCTGCTCCGCGCCCGGCCGCCGATCCTCATTGGTATCATCAGTTTCCGAGCGTCGATTCGCCATCGAATTAGACCCGCGCGCAAATATAGGTCAGGAGGGAGGGACGGTCAATATCCGGCTGAGGAGTTTGGAGATGTAGTCGACCAGCGCGATGGCGCGGGAGTATTCCATGCGAGTGGGACCCAGGACTCCGAGAATGCCGGTCGACTGCTCCCCCGCGCGGTAGGGCGAGGCGATCAGCGCCAGATGGGCCAACGTCGGATCGGAATTCTCCGAGCCGATGATCACCCGCAGGCCTTCCGAGCCCACCACCTCGTCGAGGATCTTCACGAGCTTTCCCTTCTGCTCGAAAGTCTCGAAGATACGCCGCATCTCCTCCATGTCCACGATGTCGGGCTGCTGCAGCATGTTCGAGGTACCCTGCACGTAGACCTGCTTGTCGGCCTCTTCCTGGGCGCGCAGGAACTGGGTCCCCAGCGAGATGGCGCGCGACAGCAGCGTGTCGAAGCGTGCCTTTTCTTCCTTCATCTTTTCCAGCAGCGCCTCGCGAATCTCCGGGAGCGTCTTCCCCTGGTACCCCGCCACGAGGAAGCGGCCCACCTGGTCCAGCTCCTCCTGGGTGAGCTCCTCGGAAGTGTCGGCGACGCGATTGTGAATCGCCCCGGACTTGTCCACCAGGATGGCGAGAATCCGGCGCGGCCCCAGGGAGATGAACTCGATGTGCTTGAGCACCGCGCGCGTGTGGTCCGGTGAGACGACGAAGCCGACCTGGTGGGTCAGGCGGGAGATGACGCGGGAGATCTCGTGCAGCACCTCGGGGAGCGCCACCTGCCGGCGCACCACCTCGGCGACCCGCTCGCGATCGGAGCGCGGCAGCTCCACGCCGGTCAGCAGCGAATCGACGTAATAGCGATAGCCGCGATCGGTAGGTACCCGGCCCGCGGAGGTATGGGGCTGCGTGAGATACCCCATCTCCTCCAGGTCCGCCATGATGTTGCGAATCGAAGCCGCCGAAAGCCCCTCCGGATAGATCTTCGCGATGGTTCGCGACCCTACCGGCTCCCCCGAATCGATGAAGCTCCGGATGACCTCCTTGAGGATCTCCCGGCTGCGGTTATCGAGTTCCAGGTCAGGCACTTGGACACTCCTTGGGCTTTAGCACTCTTCGCTGGCGAGTGCCAAATCTATCAAGCTATGGGCGGTCCGTCAAGGAATTCGGTGCGGGTGCGGCGCGGCCCTTAAGCAGGTAGGCCTGGATCAGATCGTCCAGATCCCCGTCCAGAACCTTGTCGACGTTGCCTATCTCGAGATTGGTTCGGTGATCTTTGATGAGGCGGTAGGGCTGCAGGACGTAGGAGCGAATCTGGCTCCCCCAGGCAATGTCTTTCTTGGCCCCCTCCTCGACGGCACGCTTCTCCTCACGCTCGCGCTGGGCCATCTCGTAGAGGCGCGAGCGCAGGATCTTCATCGCCACCTCCCGGTTGCGGTGCTGCGAGCGCTCGTTCTGGCAGGAGACGACGGTTCCCGTCGGCAGGTGCGTGATGCGCACGGCGGAGTCGGTCACGTTGACGTGCTGGCCACCGGCCCCGCTGGATCGATAGGTATCGACCCGCAGATCCTTGTCCTCGATCTTGATCTCGATCTTGTCCTCGATATCGGGGCTGACGTAGACGGAGGCGAACGAGGTGTGGCGCCGGGCCGCGGCGTCGAAAGGCGAGATCCTCACCAGGCGATGGACGCCCGATTCGGAGCGCAGAAAGCCGTAGGCGTTCTTTCCTTCAATCAGCAGGGTGGCCGACTTGATCCCCGCCTCCTCGCCTTCCTGGTATTCCAGCGTCCGCACCCGGTAGCCCTTGCGCTCCGACCAGCGCAGGTACATCCGATAGAGCATCTCGGCCCAGTCCTGCGACTCGGTGCCCCCGGCCCCGGGATGGATGATGAGGATGGCGCTGGCGGCGTCGTTGTCGCCGGAGAGCATCAGGGAGATTTCCGCCTCGTCCATCTCCCCTTCCAGCGAGTCGAGGCAGCGCATCAGATCGGCTTCGACCTCCTCCCCTTCGCGGGCGAGATCGAGCATGACCTGCGCCTCTTCGAGCCGCGCGATCAGCTTGCGGCCCTCGGCGATCTCTTCTCCCAGGCGGGTGCGGCGCTGCAGCGCCTTCTGTGCGGCGGCGGGATCGTTCCAGAAATCGGCGGCGCCGGCTTTCTCCTCGAGCTCCTTCAGCTCCGCTTCCTTGCGTTCCAGCTCAAAGGTGCCTCCGCAGGCCCTCCAGGCGCGCGGTGGCCTGGCCGACCCGGGCGGCGACTTCATCCAGCACGAGCTCATTCACCGATTTCGCGCTCCTTTGCGCGGCGCGGGCCGAGCTTGAAATCCGCTGCCAGCGCGGCGGCGGCGAGTATAGCACACAGGATCACGAGCACTTCCCCGTGGCGGGTGTAGAAGGACAAGTCCAGGCGCTCGGACAGCGAAGCGTGCAGCACCGTCGTCTGTTCGAGACGCGTGCGGCCGAGCACGCGTCCGGCCGGATCCACCAGCGCGCTGATGCCGGTGTTGGCGGCCCGGAGCAGAAAGCGGCGATTCTCAATCGCCCGCACGCGCGCCATCTGGAAATGCTGGTGGGGGCCCGCCGAGGTTCCGAACCAGGCGTCGTTGGTCAGGTTGGCCAGCACCGTGGCGCCGTCGTTCACGAAGCGGCGCACCAGCTCCGGAAAGATCATCTCGTAGCAGATCAGAGTGCCGACCTTCGCCCCGGGGACCTCCACGACGACCGGCGTGCGGCCCGGCAGGAAATCGCCGATGGCACCCTGCGCGATCCGGTTGACGAAGGAGAGAACCCGTGACACAGGCACGTACTCGCCGAACGGGACGAGGTGAATCTTCGCGTAGGTTTCCCCCCAGGTGCCGTCCGGCCGGATCAATGCGGCGGCGTTGATCGGCCGCGCTCCCGCCGCCGTGGTGCGGTAGTCCACCACGCCGAGGAGGAGGGTGACATGGCTCCTGAGCGCCAGATTCTCCAGCCGGGCGCGATAGGCGCGGTTGGGGCGCCACCCGCCGGGCGCCGTCTCGGAGGGAGTGCTCAAGGAATAGGGCGAGGAGGCTTCAGG
>DASTZC010000106.1 GCA_035764505.1 Candidatus Polarisedimenticolia bacterium | reverse complement strand
GTGTCGATCGACGCCTTTCCCGACAAAAAGTTCAAGGCCGAGGTGGTGAAGGTCGGGAACAGCGCGGTCACCGGGAGCGCCGCCAACCCGACCGAGCAGACCACCAACTTCCGGGTCACCGTCGCCCTGCGCGAGCCGGTGCCCGGTATCAAGCCGGCCCTTTCGTGCTCGGCCACCATCACCACGGCGACCCGCGATGCGGTCCTGGCGGTGCCGATCCAGGCCATGACCATCCGGACCCAGCCGGCTCCCGGCGAGGGGAAGGACGAGAAGGGCAATCCGAAGGAGAAGGGCGGAGCGCAGGCGGCCCAGAAGACGGAAGAGAAGCCGCCCCAGGAGATCCTGGATGACGAGACCGACGAGTCACGCAAGGAGCGCGAGAAGGAGGGGGTCTTCCTGGTGCGCGACGGCGTGGCCCATTTCACGCCGGTGAAGACCGGGATCGGCGGCGAGCGCTTCTTCGAAGTCCTGGAAGGGCTCAAGCCGGGCGACGAGGTCGTCACCGGCAGCTACCAGGCGATCCGCGACCTGAAAGACGGCGATTCGGTCAAGGTCGACAACACCACCAAGACCAAGCCCGGAGATCAGGCGGCGACGCCGAGCTGAGACATGCTGATCCGCACCGAAGGCCTCACCAAGCGCTACGAAGTCGGCGGCGAGGAGATCTACGCGCTGCGCGAGGTGAATCTGTCCGTCGAGCGCAACGAGTACATGGCCATCACGGGCCCCTCCGGCTCCGGCAAATCCACCTTGATGAACCTCCTGGGATGCCTCGATTCCCCCACCCAAGGGACCTATTACCTGAACGACCAGGAGGTCAGCCAGCTGGGGGACGACCGGCTGGCTGAGATCCGCAACCGCGAGATCGGCTTCGTCTTCCAGACCTTCAATCTGCTGCCGCGCGCCACGGCGCTGCACAACGTCGAGCTTCCTCTCGTCTACTCCGGCGTTACCCGGGAGGAGCGGCACCAGCGGGCGCTGGACGCCCTCAAGTCGGTGGAGATGGCCGATCGCGCCACGCACCGGCCGAACGAGCTTTCCGGCGGACAGCGCCAGCGCGTCGCCATCGCCCGCGCCCTGATCAACCGCCCTTCGCTCATTCTCGCCGACGAGCCCACAGGGAACCTGGATAGCAAAACCGGAGAAGACATCCTTCGGCTCTTCGAGCGCCTGCACGGACAGGGACAGACGATCCTGGTGGTGACCCATGAGAAAAAGGTGGCCGAGCGGGCGCACCGTGTCGTGGCCATCATGGACGGGCGCGTCGCCTCCGACGTCCGCCAGAAGGCCTGAGCGATGCCGTTTTCCGAAGGGCTGATGATCGCCCTGCGGGCGCTGTGGGCCAACAAGCTGCGCTCCATCCTCACCGTCCTCGGCAATATCATCGCCATCATGTCGATCATCGCGGTCATGTCGGTCATCCAGGGGATGAACGGCTACGTCGAGAACAAGGTGGCCGGCCTGGGCGCCAACGTCTTCGTCCTGCAGCGCGGCCCTTTCATCATCACCAGCCACGACGAGCTGGAGAAAATCCAGAAGCGCCGGCGCATTACCCTCCAAGACCTGAAGGCGGTGCGCGAGAACGTCACCACCGCGAAGTTCATCGGAGCCTTCGATTCCAGCCCGGCGAAGGTGCGCTACAAGGAGCGCTACGTCGAGCAGGTGGATGTCCAGGGACAGGACCTGCCGGTCCTGCTGCCCGCGAATTTCGAGGTGGCGCGCGGCCGCCTCTTTGCGCGCGCCGAGATCGATCGCTCGCGGCCGCTGGTGGTGCTGGGCAGCGAGGTGGCCGACAAGCTGTTCGAGAAGGCCGACCCGCTGGGGAGGGAGGTTCACATCCAGGACGTCGCCTACACCGTCATTGGAGTGGGCAAGGAGCTGGGGTCGGTCCTCGGCGTGAGCCAGGACAAGATCGTCCTGATCCCGTTGACCTCGTACCAGAAACAGTTCGGCACTCTCGGATCGATCTCGATCCCGATCGAGTCGCTGTCGAAGGAGACGGCCCCCGCGACCAAGGACGAGGTGCGCGTCGTGATGCGCGTGCGCCACTCCCTGAAGCCGAACCAGGAGGACGACTTCGCGGTGGAGAGCTCCGAGTCGCTCACCGATTTCTGGAAGCAGATCTCCCAGGCGATCTTCACGGCCGCTTCGGGCCTGGTGGCGCTGTCGCTGGTGGTCGGCGGCATCGTCATCATGAACATCATGCTGGTCTCCGTGACCGAGCGGACCCGCGAGATCGGCATCCGCAAGGCGCTGGGGGCCAAGCGGCGACACGTTCTCTGGCAATTCCTCATCGAGTCGATCGCCCTGTCGACGCTGGGAGGGCTCATCGGCGTCGCGCTGGGGTGGGTGCTGTGCGCCGTGATCCAGAAAGCCACCCCGATCCCGGCCACCCTCAGTCCGGTCGCGGTCGTGCTGGCCCTCATCATCGTGTTCATGGTCGGCCTGATCTTCGGGATCTATCCCGCCAACCGGGCCGCCCGGCTCGATCCGATCGAGGCGCTGCGCTATGAATAGGTCCGCCGGGCTGATGGCGATGGAGAACCTGCGCATGTCCGTGGCGACGCTGCGGGCCAACAAGCTGCGCTCCATCCTCACGGTGGTCGGGATCTTCATCGGCATCACCGCGGTGGTGGGGATGACCTCGCTGGTGCGTGGGCTCAATGCCTCGGTCCAGAGCCTCATCCAGGGGGCCGGCCCGCACATCATCTTCCTGCGCAAGTTCGAGCCCGCCCTGTTCGTGGGCGGGCTGCCCGAGGAGCTGCGGCATCGCAAGGACTTCAAGGTGGAGGATGCGGCCGCGATTCGCGAGCTGCCTTCCATCAGGGAGTCTTGCCCGCTGGTCCCCTGGAGCGATGTGCTGCGGGTCGGGCGGCGCAAGACGGTCCGCCAGTTCGTCCTGGGCGCCTCGGAGGCGTTCCTGCAGGTGCGCAACGTCGAGATCGGCTACGGCCGCTTCCTGACGCGCGAGGACGTCGAGCACCGCCGCAACGTGGTGGTGCTGGCGGAAGGGCCGGTGCTCACGCTTTTCCCGAACCAGGATCCTCTGGGGCGCAAGGTGCGCATCGGGCAGGACCAGTACACCGTCATCGGGACCTTCAAGAAGTTCCCCAACCCCTTCAGCCGCGAGCCGGACCAGTACGTCGTGATTCCCTACACGACGCACCAGAAACAGTTCGGCAAGCAGGAGGTCTTCATCGACTCGGTCCCCTGGAGCCCCGCGGTGAAGGACACCGCCATCGACGAGATCACGCAGCTGATGCGGGTGCGCCGCAAGGTGGGGCTCGGCAAGCCCAACGACTTTGCCGTCCTGACGCAGCAGACGCTGCTGAATTTCTGGAACGACATCACCAAGGCGCTGTTCGGGGTGATGATCGCCATCTCCTCCATCGCCCTGCTGGTGGGCGGGATCGGCGTCATGAACATCATGCTGGTCTCCGTCACCGAGAGGACGCGTGAGATCGGGGTGCGCAAGGCGATCGGGGCGAAGCGCCGCGACATCCTCTGGCAGTTCCTGATCGAGGCCTCGATGCTCACGGCGGCGGGAGGGGTGTTCGGCATCAGCGCCGGAGTGGCCCTGGCCTGGCTGGTAGATGTCCTGTTCCACTTCCCGGCCTCCGCCACGCCGCTCACCATCAGCATTGCGTTCTTCTCCTCGGCGAGCGTCGGTCTGTTCTTCGGCATCTATCCGGCGAACCGCGCCGCCCGGCTCGATCCGATAGAAGCCTTGAGGTATGAGTAGACATCCTGTGGAGGAACGCTGCGGCTGAAGTATTGGCGGCTTAGGACTGACGGCTGAAGATCGCCGCAGTCCAACCCGCCGGCTACGGCCGGCGACTGAGGAACGTCGCGGCCGTAGGTACTCAGATCAATGTTCAGGAGGAGTTCACTATGGCGGCTAGAAAAGTTCAGACCCACCCTGCGAAGCGCGCCACGACCGGGATGAGCGACGAGGCGGTCTTCAAGAAGACCGGAAAGACCTGGGAAGAGTGGTTCGCGGTCCTGGACCGCGCCGGCGCGAAGCAGATGAGCCACCAGGAGGTGGCGAACCACCTCTACACCGTCGAGAAGATCGACGGCTGGTGGAGTCAGATGGTGACCGTCGGGTACGAGCGCGAGCGCGGCAGGCGCGTCAAGCACCAGAGCGCGGCCGGCTTCCAGGTCTCCGCCACCCGCACGCTTCCCGTGACGCCGGACCGGCTGTTCAAGTCGTGGAGCGATACGCGGGCCCGCAACCGCTGGCTGAAGGGCGCTCCGCTGGAAATCACCAAGGCGAATCCCGGCAAGAACATCCGGGCGCGCTGGGAGGGGGGGGAGAGCAGCCTGGAGATCCGCTTCGTGCCGAAGGGGACGGAGAAATGCCAGGTGACGGTGGACCATACGCGGCTTCCGGACGCGAAGGCGGCTGCCAAGATGAAGAAGTTCTGGGGTGGGAAGCTGGAGGAGCTGATCGAGATCCTGGCTCCCTGAGGTCCGCATGGCGGTCAGCCAGGGATTTCGCGAGTACGTCCGCGAGCAGATCGAGAGGGTCGCGCCGCTGTCGATGCGCGCCATGTTCGGCGGCGTGGGACTCTATTCCGGCGGGGTGTTCTTCGCCCTGATCGACGACGACACGGTGTTCTTCAAGGTCGACGATCGAAATCGTCCCGACTTCGAAGCGGCCGGCATGCAGCCGTTCCGCCCTTTCGGGGACGATCGCACCTCGATGCAGTATTACGAGCTCCCCGCCGAGGTGCTGGAAGACCGGGAGGATCTGCGCCGCTGGATGAGAGGAGCGCTCCAGGCCGCATTAGCGAAGAGAAAGAAGCTCCGACCCCGCAAAGCGTCATCCTCGAAAAGCCGGCGAAAAAAGTAAGCGAGAGCGACCCGATGTCTGGGCCGGCAGTGCCCAGGTTCGAGGGTCGAGCGAGGCTTCCCGACTAGCGGCCGGTGAAGCGCGGGGTGCGCTTCTCGAGAAAGGCGCGGATTCCTTCGAGGGAATCCTCCGACTCCCAGCAGCGCTGCTGGGCGTGGCGCTCGTAGGCGAGCATCGCGGACAGGGAAGAAGTAGTGCTGCGTCGCACCGCTTCGCGCGCAGCGAGGAAGGACATGGGTGGGGCTGCCGATAGCCGCAGTGCGAGCTCGCGGGTTTTCTCCAGCAGCTGCCCGGCAGGAACCACGCGGTTGATCAGTCCCATGGCGAGCGCCTCGGCCGCCGGGACCATCGCGCCGGTGGCGAACATCTCCAGGGCGCGTGCGGGACCGACCAGCCGCGGCAGAAAATAGGTTCCTCCCCAGTCGGGATGCAGGCCGATCCGTGAAAAGGTCTCGCCCAGGCTCGCGGACTCGGAGGCGATGCGGAAATCGCAGGCCAGGGCCAGGTTACAACCCGCCCCCGCGGCGGCGCCGTTGACGCAGGCAACCGTCGGGGAGGGAAAGGACTCGAGCGCCGCGACCAGCTTGCCGCCGGCGTCGAGCCATTTGCCCACTTCTTCGAAGCCCACCTGTTTCTGCCTGAGATCGGCCATCACCGTCACGTCGCCGCCGGCGCAGAAGGCGTCGCCCGCGCCGGTCACGATCAGGCAGCGCACTTCACCATCGCCTGCTGCGCGCTGCACGGCCGCGAGCAGGTCCTCGCGCATGCTGCCGGCGAGGGCGTTCTTCTTCTCCGGACGGTTGAGGGTGATCCAGGCGAGCGGCGACTCGACGCGATAAAGGACGGGGCCGTCCTTCATTCCAGATCCACCCAGACGCTCTTGACCTGCGTGTAGTGCTCCAGGGCGGCGGCTCCCAGCTCGCGCCCGAAGCCGCTCTGCTTGTAGCCGCCGAAGGGTAGGGCGGGATCGTAGCGGTTATAGGTGTTGATCCAGACGGTGCCGGCCTTCAAAGCGCGCGCCGCGCGATGGGCCTTGGCGACGTCGCGCGTCCAGACGCCGGCGGCCAGTCCGTATGGTGACGCGTTGGCCTGCGCGATCGCCTCCTCCGGGTCGCTGAACTCCAGCGTCGAGAGGACCGGGCCGAAGATCTCCTCGCGGGCGATGCGCATCGTAGGCTGAACCCGGTCGAAGACGGTGGGAAGGACGAAGTTGCCGTCCATGCCCGCCACCTGGGCGCGCTCGCCGCCCGCCACCAGGGCCGCCCCCTCCTCCTTCCCCAACGCGATGTAGGAGAGGACCTTCTCCACCTGCTTCTTGCTGACGATGGCTCCGAAGCGGGTTTTCGGATCGAGCGGGTCGCCGGGCACCATCTTCTTCGCGCGGCCCACCAGCTTCTCCAGGAACTCGTCGTGGATCTTCTTCTCCACGAACAGGCGAGAGCCGGCGGCGCACACCTCGCCTTTTCCATAGAAGATGCCGATCGTCGCGCCCCGCACGGCCGCGTCGAGATCGGCGTCGGCGAAGACGATGTTGGGCGATTTCCCTCCCAGCTCGAGCGTGATGCGCTTCAGCGTCTCGGCGCCCGATCTCATGATCTCGATGCCGGTCTCGGTCGCTCCGGTAAAGGCGATCTTGTCGACGCCAGGATGCTTCACGAGTCCCATCCCGACGGTGCTCCCTTTGCCGGTGACGACGTTCAGCACCCCTTCCGGCAGGCCGGCTTCCTGGGCGATCTCGGCGAACTTGAGAGCGGTCAGGGGCGTGTCGGAAGCGGGCTTGAGGATCATGGTGTTGCCGGCCGCGAGCGCCGGAGCCACTTTCCAGATCGCCAGCAGCAGCGGGAAGTTCCAGGGAACGATGGCGGCCACCACGCCTACCGGCTCGCGCAGCGTATAGGTGAAGGCACCGGCCCGCGCCGGCAGCGTCTCGCCGCCGATCTTTGTGGCCCAGCCGGCGTAGTACTGCAGGATCTCCGCCTCGATCGGGACCTCGACCATGCGCGATTCGAAGATTGGCTTGCCGTTGTCCAGGGTCTCGAGGCGCGCCACCTCGTCGGCTTTCGACATCAGCAGGTCGGCCGTCTTCCAGAGGATCCTGCCCCGCTCGGCAGGGGACATCTTCGGCCACGCGCCTCCTTCGAAGGCCTTGCGCGCCGCGGCCACCGCCGCGTCGACATCCTCCGGGCCGGCCGAAGCGACCTTGGCCAGGACCTGGTTGGTGGCCGGATTGATCGTCTCGAAAGTCTGACCGGATCGGGCGTCGGTCCAGGCTCCGCCGATGAACAGCTTTCCTGAGGGAAGTGCGAAGGTGGCTTCGGCTGACATGGAGGTTGCTCCTGACCGGAAGGGGATGATTTGATCTGGACCGGAATGCGCGGTCATCTTAACAACCGTCACTCAGAAGCGTCAACAAACGATCCGCGAGGACATCCCTGCAGCGACGGATGTGTAATTGTAATGAAGCTGCATTCGTGCTCCCTCGAGCTGTTCTAGGTATTCCGCGGTAGCTCATCGCTCCAGGATGTAATTCGACATGCTCGAACTGTAAGAGATGTAATCAGGCTTGCTTCCCCGGTTCCCGATCGTCGGGTCAATGGCCGGAAGCGCGGCCGGCAACTGCTGTACAGGCCATGGGTTGAAGACCTGTTCCAATCAGGCGCTCAAATCCGGCGCGCAAGGCATCGGTCTTGCTAAATCTTTCGTTGAGGCGGGCAGAGGATGCCTGAGGGGGGCGAATCAACGACCGGGTCCCCCGTCGCGACCATCTTCTGCCCGCTGTTTTTTCTTTTCCAAGGTTTGACCCTTCCCGCGCCACGCCACTAGAATCACCGCATGCCTTCGCGGCCGCGGACCCTCCCTATCTGTCTGTGGATTGCTGCGCTTTGCTGCTTCCCCGCCAAGGGGAGGGCGGACGAAGTGGCGCTGCACGACTACGTCCTTTCCGACGTCGGCGGCAAGGAGACCAACCTCGCGCCGTACAAGGGGCGGGTCCTGGTGGTGGAGATGTTCGCCACCTGGTGCCCTCCGTGCCGCAAGGATCTGCCCGAAATTGCTGCGCTGCAGGCCGGTTATCCGACCGACAAGGTCGCCTTTGTGGCGGTGTCGGCCGACGGCGCTTCCGAAACCCTGCCCGCCCTGCCGAAGTTCCTCAAGGAGATGGATCTCAAGATCCCCGTCCTGGTAGGAGGGGGCATCTTCGTCGATCGCTTCGCCGGAGTGGACAAGCCGGGCGGCCGCCAGGTCGTCCTTCCCCAGACCTACGTCTTCGACGGCGCGGGGGAGATCGTCGCCCGCTACGTGGGTGAGAACAAGAACAAGAAGAAATCGCTGACCGATCAGATCGACCGGATGATCAAGGGGGAAGCGAAGTGAGCGAGGCCCGAATCAGCGGAGTCTTCGACGCCCACATTCATATCCAGCCGTGGGAGCAGATGAAGCCCGAAGTGCTGGCGACAATGAAGAAGGGGCACGGCGATTTCGACACTCTGATGGGCTTCTCGCGCTCGGCCGACCGCTTCCTGAAGCATCTGGACACCGAAGAGATCGAGCGCGCCGTACTGGTGAACTACGTCAGTCCCGATTTGATGGGCTTCACCGATTCCGTGAACGACTACATTGCCGACTACTGCCGCGACCATGCCGATCGCCTGGTTCCGATGGGCTCGGTCCATCCGCGCTTCAGCAAGGACCCGGGGGCCGACGTGGATCGCCTGGCCGAAATCGGCGTCAAGGCTCTCAAGGTCCACCCCCCGCACCAGCTCTTCTTCCCGAACGACTATCGCACCGGCCGCCTCCCGCAGCTCGAGGCGCTCTACCGGCGCGCCGCGGCCAACCGCCTGCCGGTCATGTTCCACACCGGCACCTCGATCTTCCCGGGAGCGCGCAACGTCTACGGCGATCCGATTACCATCGACGACGTGGCGGTTGATTTCCCCGATCTGACGATTGTCCTGGCGCACGGGGGCCGGCCGTTGTGGGGAGACACCGCCTTCTTCCTGGTGCGCCGCTTCAAGAACGTCTACATGGACATCTCCGGGATACCGCCCAAGGCGGTCCTGAAGATGTTCCCCCGCCTGGAGGAGATCTCTCACAAGGTCCTGTTCGGGTCCGACTGGCCGGGTCCGGCGGTGCCCGCCATCTCGCGCAACGTGCGCGAGATCGAAGCGCTGCCACTGACCGACGCGGCGCGCGCGCGTATCCTCCGGGACAACGCCTTGTCCGTCTACCTCCCCGGGAGCGGCGCATGAGCGAAGGCGAGCTGGCTCCCTCCGACCTCACGGAAGGCCTGGAGCACTTCAATCGCGGTGATTACTTCGAGGCGCACGAGGCCTGGGAGAAGACCTGGTACGGGCGCGAGGGGGAAGAGGGACGCTTCCTCAAGGGGCTCATCCAGGTCGCCGTCGCCCTGTACCACCTGGAGTCGGGAAACCTGAACGGCGCCAGGAAGGTGATGGGCACGGCGCTCGACTACCTCAAGGAGTTCGATGAAGTCCGTACGGGAGTCGACCTGGGGGCTCTGCGGCGCCAGATGGATCCGCTCCTGCGGGAGCTGGAGGCGGGAAACGATCCTTACCCCGGCGTGCAGCAGGCACCCCCGAAGATGGTCCTGCGCGACGCCTAGCTGAAAGGCCTCGGAATGGGTAATCCGGAAATCCTGGTGGTTGGAGGCGGGGTCATCGGTTGTGCCATCGCACGCGAGCTGGCCGGGGCCGGCTGCAAGGTCGTTCTCCTGGAAAAGGACCGCGTCGCCGCCGAGGCTTCCTCGGCCGCCGCCGGGATCCTCTGCTCGCAGCTGGAAGCGGAAGTCCCGTCTCCTCTGGTCGGGCTGGGGATCGAATCGTTGCGCGGCTATGCCTCGTTCGTCGAGGCGCTGAGCGCGGAGACCGGCATCGATCCGGAGCTGGATCGCGGCGGCATCCTGATGCTGGACATGACGCGCGAAGACGCGGCCGCCTCCGACCGGCTCCTCTCCTGGCAGGGACCCGCCGGGCTGCCCGTGGAGAAGCTCACGAGCCGTCAAATTGCGGGGCTCGAGCAGGGCCTTGGCACGAGCCTGATGAGCGGATTGCTGTTTCCTAAGGGAGGAAGGGTCGAGCCCGGCACTCTCACGCGCGCCCTGGCCGCGGCGGCCCGCGCCCGTGGCGTCAGAATCCGGGAAGGCTGTCCCATCGCCTCGCTGATGCGCGACAAAGACCGCATTACCGGAGTGCTCCTTGAAGACGGGGAGCGCATTGCGGCGGACCGGGTCATCCTGGCCGCCGGCGCCTGGAGCGCGCGGCTGCTGCCCGAGGTCAAGGTGGGGGTTTTCCCGGTCCGAGGCCAGATCCTGCTGCTGGATGCGCGGCGTCCGCCGCGCCGCCACTCCCTGGTGACGCCGCGCGTCTACCTGGCCTATCGGCGCGACGGAACGGTCCTGGTCGGCAGCACGCTGGAGAAGGTGGGCTTCCGTAAAGCGGTGACCCCGAAGGCGATGCTCAAGCTGCTCGCATCGGCGCTGGTGCTCGACCCGTCGCTCGAAGAGGCGGAGCTCGCCGGCAGCTGGTCGGGATTACGCCCCGGGACCTCCGACGAGCTTCCTTTGATTGGCCCGGTCATGGAGGGGCTGTGGCTCGCCACCGGCCACTACCGCAACGGTATCCTCCTGGCGCCTCTCACGGCGGCGGTTACCGCCGAATGGGTCGTCCGAGGCACGATCAACCGGCTGCTGGAGCCCTTCTCTCCTCTGCGGACGCCCATCCCGGCGGCCCACGCATGATCCGCGGCTGCCCGCTCTGATGTCCTCGTTCCTGCGGGTTTTGCCCGCGATCGCCCTCGGCATCGTGTTCCTGGCCGCGGGAATCCTCAAGGCGGTCGACCCCGACGAGTTCGCCCGCCAGATCGCCACTTACGGCATCGTTCCGGAGCTAGCCGCGAGGCCGGCTGCCTACCTCCTGATCCCGGTCGAGATTGCTCTCGGAGCGGCGCTGGTGATCGGCTATCGCACCCGAATCGCGGCGCTGCTCACCTCGGCTCTGCTCGTTGTCTTCATGGCGGCGACCGCCTTTGCCTGGTCGCAGGGAAGAACCGAGGGATGCGGCTGCTTCGGATCTTTCGCATCGCGCGGGCCGGGGGATGTCCTGCTCGAGGACACGTTGTTCCTGGCGCTGGGGGTGCTGGCGTTCCTGTTCGCGCCGCGTCGGGCCGGGGTCTGGCGCGCCGCCGCGACGGCCGGGGTCGCCCTGGCGGCCGGAGTCGCCTTGCCGCTTGTCGCCTACGCGCTGCCTCTGGACGGCGTGGTGACGGGGCTGAGAGTGGGTCTTCCGGCGGGCGCCCTGCAGCTGCACGAATCGCCCAGCGATCTAGGCCGGGGGAAACACCTGGTCGCCCTGTTGAGCCTGAATGATCCCGGCTCCCGCGACCAGGTCAAGAGGCTGAATGCCCTCGCCGCCGCGGGCAGAGCCGAGGTGATTGCCTTCTACGGCGGGGAAGTGGATGACAAGACGATTTTCTGTTTTAATACCAATCCGAGCTTTGAGGTGGTGGCAGTCCCCCCGAGCGACCTGAAGCGTCTCTATCGCAAGCTACCCCGCTTTTTTCTCTTGAACGACGGCAGGGTTTCGCGCATCTGGGAGAACGTCCCGCCAGCTCCTGAGGAGGTTTGATGAGGCGACATGCAATCGTGGCGTTGGTGGCCCTGACGGCCCTTCCCTCGGTGTGCCAGTGTGCGCCGGGAAACGACACCCCGACGCAGGCTGCCGTCAGCGAGGTCCCGCAGGGCGCGGCCAGTGGTGCCCGGCCCGGAGTCGTCCCATTCGTCCCGACCTCCACCTTCAAGGTCGAGGTCGACGGCGCCGAGATCCGCACCGCCGAGACCTACATGAGCGAATCCGGACTCCTCATTCTCGGCTGCAGCCTGAAATTCCCGGTCCTTGTGGTCAGCTCCGACCAGTCGGTGCGCTACATCCCGCAGGAGAACGTCGTGCGGGACCCGCAGGGCAACGTGAGCACGAAGGGGACGCCGACCGACCCGATCTGCACGTACCAGACCTCCTCCGGCCAGATCATCTTCTCCGCCGAGGGACGCAAGGTGCGCCTGAGCCCCAAGCCGCCGCTGGTGGGGGACACGACCCTGGACAAGATCTACGCCCACAGCCCCGACTTCGAGTCGCGCGTCAAGGGCTATACGCCGAACGAGGCGGCGGTGCAATACCTGAGCAAATACACCCACAAGACCGACATGCAGATCTACTTCGGCACCTGGTGCAGCGTCTGCGAGGCCTGGGTCCCGCGCCTGGTGAAATCGCTCGACAGCTCCAAGAACGCGGCCTTCGTGCCGCAGTTCCACGCCCTGCCCAAGAACTTCATGAGCGATCCGGCGGTGAAGAGCAAGGGAATCACCGGCGTCCCGACCATCATTCTGATACAGGACGGCAGGGAAGTCGGGCGGCTCGAGGGGCGTCCCGAGAGCGGCACGATCGAAGAAGCTCTGGCCAGGGTCCTGCAAACAGCAGCCCCGTAAATCCAGCGAAAAAACCGAGAAGGATGAGATGAGCTATTGCGCCCGGGGGCGGGGACGCTTCCGGATGTAGGAGTAATCGCGCGCGGCGGCATGGATGCGCGCGATGTCCTTGAGGGAGAAGTAGCGGCGCATCAGCTCCGTCTCGCGCGACTGGTCGGTCCCCGATACTGTGGTGTTGTCGGTGCAGATGGCGACCGGCACCCCGTGCTCGACGAAGGTGGCGATCGGGTGCTTCTCATCCCCCCGGACCGCGCCGGTCTGGTAGTTGGACGTGAGGCAGCATTCCACCATGATCTTGTCGCGCGCCAGCCGGCGCATCAGCACCTTGTCCTTCGCCGCCGAGCAGGCGTGGCCGATGCGTGAAACCCCGAGATCCTCGATCGTCTGCCACACCACCTCCGGTCCGACCTCCTCGCCCGAGTGCGCCGTCAGCCCCAGCCCTCCTTTGGCGGCAATCTCATAAGCTTCCCGGAACAGCCGCGGCGGCGTGGAGCGCTCCGGTCCGGCGATGTCGAACCCCACCACCCCGAGCCGATCGTGCAGGTGCTGCGCCTCGGAGATGGCCGATCGCGCCAGGATCTTGGCGATGTGCGGACCGTGCTGGCGCATGGCGATGATGATCAGCCCGCACTCGATGCGGTGCCGCCGCGACGCATGGTTGAGGCCGGAAAGCACCGAGCGGATCGCCTGGCGCAGCGTCAGCCCGGCGTAGGTGTGGATGACCGGCGAGTAGCGCAGCTCGAGCGTCTTGACCCCGTTATTTGCCGCCTCGCGGACGATGGCTTCCGTCACCTCGACGATGTTCTCGTAGAACTGGGTGATCCAGAGGGGATAGTGGAACTTGTCCAGGTAGGCCAGGAGCGTCCCTTCCTCGCCCTTCTGGACCGTGAGCAGCCGGCGCATCGCCTTCAGGTCGCGCACCGGGTTCAGCCGGTGGCGGCGCATCATGCGCCAGGTGGTCGCCGGTGGGATCGAGCCGTCGACGTGCTGATGCAGCTCCGTCTTGGGAAGGGAACGGACCCTCGTCTTGCCTGGCGGCACGCGGAGCTCCTCGAAAAAGTTGCGGGATTCTAGCCCAGCGTGTCACCGAAAGATAGCGCGTCGCCGGGCGCTTCGGAGCCAGCCGGCCGCTCGGGAAGGGGTCCCAGCGCCAGCAGGGCGGCCAAGGCCATCGCCGACGAAACGCCAAACAGCCCATTGATCCCCAGCGCCCCGACCCCCAGCGAGCAGCCGAGCATGCCGATCAGGTTCCCGAGGCCGTAGGTCATGGCGTTGTAGAGGCTCTGGCCCGAGCTGCGCAGCGCATCGGGGAACAACCGGTGCGTGGCGCTGACCGCCGCCACGTGGAACAGCGCGTAGCTCAGCGCGTGCAGCAGCTGTCCGGCGGCGAGGAGGATCGCGCCGGTGCCCAGGGCGAGCATGAGCCAGCGCACGGCGGCCGCCAGCAGGCTGGCCGCGATCAGGCGCATCGGCCCTTCTCTCGCGAGCAGCCTGGCCGAAGCGATCATCATCCCGATCTCGGCGACGACCGCCAGCGTCCAGTAGGCGCCGATGGCGGTGCGCGTGTAGCCGTGCCGATCCAGGTGCAGGGAAAAGTACGCATAATAGGCGGCGTGCGAGGCCTGCATCAGGGTCGTGGCGGAGAGAAAACGCAGCGTGGCGCGGCGCAGCAGCGCGCGCCTCAGGCTGTGGGGCGGGTGAGGCGGCTCCGGGCCTTTGCCCGGAAGGGCGGCGGCCGGCAGGAGGTTCAGGACCGACAGCGCCAGGATGCCGGTCACGACCCAGCGCTCCGAATAGCGATCCAGGAGGCGGCCGTACAGCAGCGTGGTGAGAATGAATCCGAGCGAGCCCCAGAGGCGCACCGCGCCGTAGGCGAAGCGGCGGCGATCCGATTCCTCCTGCACCATCCCCTCCACGAGGGGAATTGCCGGGACCAGGAAGAAGCCGTAGGCGAAGACCGCGGCGGCAATCTCGGCGAAGGAGCGGGCGCCGAAGAGCAGCGCGAAGGCGGCGCAGGCGCCGCCCAGCGAAATCAGGATCAGGCGCTTGCGATGCCCGGAGCGATCGGCCCAGAGTCCCCACATGGCGGGGAAGAGGAAGCGGCTGAGCGGACCGAGGGCCAGGAGCAAGGCGACCGCCTGCGCGCTGATTCCGAGGGCGTGGAGATAGAGCGGAAAGAAGGGGACGTAGATCCCCAGCGCCGCGTAATAGAGGAAGTAGAATCCGGAATAGGCCCGGTAGAGCCGGCGAGTCTCCAAGATTTGCTGGGCCCTTCGAGAAAGAGGCGCACCGAACGGGGGCGAAGATTATGGCGGTCAGCCAGCCCTGTCAACGACCGGAATTCCGCCGGATGAGCCGGTGAGCCGAAGCCGGAGCGGTCTCGGCCTTCTCCTCGCCCTTCTCTGCCTCGCCGCGGCGCCGAATCGTCAGGAGCTCGGGAGTCATCCGCTGTGGGACGACGGCAAGGCCGAGGTGAGCCTTTACGACGTGGAAGAGCCGCTCTACGGGACGTCGAGGCGCTTCGAAGCCCGGATGATCGTCGTGAAGGAAGACCTGCGTCTCGACACGCACGTCAAGTCGGATCGCGGCCCGATCCCGGGTGAGACCCGGGAGGTGCTCAAGCTCAACCACATCCGGCTGATCCCCACCGGGACCTACGACTACCACCAGATGCTCTCGGCTTACCTCGAGCGCGACTCGCTGCGGCCGGTGAAGCTGAGCATGGCCCACTTCGAATCGTGCGGCATCACCTTCGTGGAGCTGTTGACCGGCGCCGGGAGCCTGAAGCAGGTGTCGCACTCCTACTGGGACGGTGAAGCGGACCAAGATCTCTCGATTCCGTTCGCGCGGGAGGACCTGCTCGCCGATGCCCTGCCGCTCCAGTTGAGAGGCATGGCTTTCTCACGGACCGTGCCGCTGGCGGTCAATGTGCTGCCCAGCCGGATCGGAGGACGCGTGGCGAAGCCGGCGCTGGTGCCGATGACGCTGACGTTCAAGCCGGCGCAGCGACTCGAAGTCCCGGCCGGCGCCTTCGATGCCGTCGAGGTCGTGCTGCAGGGGCCGGAGGGAAAGGGGCGGTTTTTCTTCGATTCGGCTTTTCCGTATCTTTTGATCAAGATGGAAACCGCGGCGGGCGGCGTCTACAGGCTGCGCAAGTCGCTGCGGCTCGATTACTGGAACCACCACGACCCGGGGGATGAGAAGCTGCTCCGGTGAGGAGGGATGCGATGAAAGGCTTTGCGATTCGTTTGGCTCTGCCGGCGGCAGGCATCCTCACGCTGCTCGCCGGCGCGCCTGCGGCACAGGAGACCCAGCAGGCCCAGGAGGAGAATGGTCCCTCGCCGATCGTCCGGCTGGATGAGATCCGCACTCAGCATCCGATCAGCAAGGTCGACTCGCTGACCACCGTGGAGCTGCTGCGCGGCCAGGGAGTCAGCGCCCATCTCACGCAAGTGCGAACGCGCGTCCGTCCCCACGTCCACAAGGACCATGGCGAGACGGTCTACGTTCTCGAAGGAAGCGGCGTCTTCATCATGGGCGACCGCGTCTACATGCTGAAGGCCGGCTCGCTCCTCATGGTCCCGCGTGGTGTCGTTCACAGCTACGAAGCCAAGCAGCCTACTTCGGTCCTGTCGATCTTCGATCCCCCCTTCGATCCTGCCGACCGAATCTTCACGGACGAGCCCGCCCCGACGCCGTAGCCCCCGGCCGTGCTCCTGTGGCACGGCCCAGGTCAGTTGCATGGGCGCTTCGGTCCATTGGCGAGCCCACAAGACCGTCAGGTTTCTGATAGAGTCGGCGGCGTCTCAGTCTCGTCCATGAACCGACAATCGATGGTCTGCCGTGGATTCCCGAGGGACCGGCCGGTTGTCTGAGCGATGGTTCAACCCGCCTTCAAATCTGTCCAGGAGAATCGAGATGGACGCCAGACGCAGCTTCCTGCTTCGCACGGTCGTGCTCGCGGCAATGCTGGTCGCTCTGCTCGGTGGGAGCGCCTTGGCGCAGAGCGCCAAGCCGAACATCCTGGTGATCTTCGGCGACGACATCGGCACCTGGAACGTCGGCGCTTACTCGCACGGGATGATGGGCTGGACGCCGAACATCGACCGCATCGCCCGGGAGGGGATGCTGTTCACCGATCACTACGGCCAGCCGAGCTGCACCGCCGGGCGCGCCGCCTTCATCATGGGGCAGATGCCGATCCGGACCGGCATGACCACCATCGGCATCCCGGGCTCGACGCGCGGCATCCAGAAATCCGACCCGACGCTGGCCGAAGTCCTCAAAGCTCAAGGATACGCGACGGCGCAGTTCGGCAAGAACCATCTCGGCGACCGCAACGAGTTCCTGCCGACGATGCACGGATTCGACGAGTGGTTCGGCAACCTTTACCACCTCAACGCCGAGGAGGAGCCGGAAGAGCTCGACTATCCCGGCCAGAAGAACCCGGAATACACGAAGAAGTTCGGGCCGCGCGGCGCGCTGCACACCTGGGCGACGACGACCGACGACGCGACGGTCGACCCCAAGTTCGGCAAGGTCGGCAGGCAGCGGATCGAGGACACCGGGCCGCTGACGCGCAAGCGCATGGAGACCTTCGACGCGGAAGTGACCGACAAGACCCTCGACTGGCTCGACCAGCACGGCAAGGGGGACAAACCCTTCTTCGTCTGGTACAACTCGACGGCGACCCACATCTGGTCGCACGCGCCCGCGAAGTACATCCAGATGGCGGTGGACGAGGGGCGTGCGGAGCAGGACGTCGTGCGCGCCAAGATGATCGAGCACGACGAGCTGGTCGGATCCCTGCTGAAGAAGCTCGACGATCTGGGCGTCGCGAAAAACACCATCGTCGTCTATACCACCGACAACGGCAACGAGCTGATGTTCTGGCCCGACGGCGGCTACGCTCCATTCCGCGGCGAGAAGGGGACCACCTGGGAAGGCGGGGTGCGCGTCCCGTGTCTGATACGTTGGCCGGGGAAGATCAAGCCGGGAAGCATCTCCAACGGCATCCAGAATCACGAGGATCTCTTCGCCACGCTGGCCGCCGCTGCCGGGCTCCCGAAGCTGAAGGACGAGCTCCTCACCGGCAAGAAGATGGGAGCCGCGACCTACAAGGTCCACCTCGACGGCTACAACAATCTCGCCCACTGGACCGGGCAGAGCGAGAAGTCGACCCGTCGGGAGCTCTTCTATTACGACGAGACCGACCTGATGGCGGTGCGCGTGGACGGCTGGAAGCTGCACATCGGCGTGAAGCACCATGGCAGCTGGTTCGACGAGAAGTCGTATCCGAGCGTTCCCTACGTCGTGAACCTCCTGATGGACCCCATGGAAAAAATGACCCCCGATTCCGAGGAATGGGGGTATATCGCCCGGAAATTCGTCGGACAGAAGCTGTGGGCGCCGACCGCCGCCACGCCGTTCCTCGCCGCCCATCTGAAGAGCCTGGTGGATTATCCGCCCAGCCAGGGCGCCGACACCTTGAGCATGAAGAAGGCGATCGAAGGGGTTATGAAGAAGATGGAGTCCCCGCACGGCAGCAGCAACTGAAAAGGGTTTCCGGAGGAAAGAGCATGGCGGGAAAGGCCCCCGGCCGTGAGCGGAAAGAAAAGAGCGATCCGGCGTCGGAAGACGTCGAGGCATTCCTCGCGTCGCTCCGGCATCCCGCGAAGCCGGTGATCCTGGCCGTAAGGGAGACGATCCTCGCGGCCGATTCGAAAATCGCCGAAGGGATCAAATGGAAGGTTCCCAGCTTTCGCACCTCGGAATACTTCGCGACGCTGAATCTGCGACCAGGCCAAGGTCTCAGGGTCATCCTTCACCTTGGCGCGAAGAAGAGGGATCTCCCCAAGGAGGGGCTGGGGATCGCCGATCCCGAATCGCTGCTCTCCTGGCTGGCGGAAGACCGCGCGATAGTGGCGTTCAAGGACCTGGAGGATTTCTCGGCGAAGCGGAAAGCCTTCGCTCGGCTGATTCAGAAGTGGATCCAGCACGTTCAGTAAAGGAAGGTGCGTCAGGCCTTCTCGCGCAGGGCGCGCTTGAGGACCTTGCCGGAGGCGGTCTTCGGGAGCTCCACGACGATGCGGATTGCCTTGGGTACCTTGAAATAGGTGAGGTGCCGGGCGCAGTGGGCGATCAGCTCCTCGGGACTGGCCGCCTCCGGGCTGCGCAGGACGACCACCGCAAGCACCGCTTCACCCAGCTCCGGGTGGGGCACCGCGACCACCGCCGATTCGGCCACCTGGGGATGCGCCGCCAGGGCATTCTCCACTTCCAGTGAATAGACTTTCTCGCCTCCGGTGTTGATCAGATCTTTCATGCGGTCGACGATCGTCAGGTAGCCTTCGGGGCCGATAACCGCCAGATCTCCCGTCTTGAGCCATCCCTCCTCGAATGAAGCGGCCGTCTCCGCCGGGTTGTTCCAGTATCCTGGCGTCACCGTGGGTCCCCGGGCCTGGATCTCGCCGACCGCCTGCCCGTCGCGCAGCACCTCGGCGCCCGCCTCGTCGACCACTCTCACCTGCACGCCGCGCAATGGCCGCCCCGTGGTGCAGCGCAGCCGGATCTCCTCGCTGCGCGTCAGGGATCCCGGCGCCGTCGTATCGGGGCGCGACAGGGTGAGGAACGGGCTGGTTTCCGTCAGTCCGTAGGTCTGCGCATACTCGCAGCGGAAGGCCGCGAGGATCCGCATTACTGTCTCGGCCGGCATCGCCGCGCCGCCACTCAGGAGCAGGCGCAATCCGGGGAAGCTCCGGCACTCCAGCCCGGGCTCGCGCAGGATCCGGTGGTACATCGTCGGGACCATGTTGGTCATGTTCACCTTCCCCGATTCGAGCAGCGCGAGGGCCCCCGAGGCGGAGAACTCCGGCAGGAAGACGTGGCTGCCTCCCGATTGCGTCACCGCCCAGACGGCCCAGGCATCCGCCAGATGGAACATCGGAGCGAAATGACCCCATGCGACGTCGCGGTCCAGGCCCAGCTCGACGGCGGCGGCGTGCGCATGCGCCGCCAGGTTGCCGCGCGTCAGTACGACTCCTTTCGGAGCGCCGCTGCTGCCCGAGGTGTAGTAGAGGTGCGCCGGAGCGGAGTCATCCAGGCTCGCCTCCAAGGGATCCGGTCCTTCCGCGCCGGCGATCTCCTGCTCGTAGGAAAGAAACAAAGGACTCTTGAACGGCGGCAGCGGCCCTGTCCAGAGCATCGCCTTCAGCCCGGGCAGTCTGCGGAAGACGGGGGCCAGCCCCAGGAAGGTCGAAGGCTCCGAGACGATCAGGGAGACTCCGGCATCCTCGAGGACCGATTTCATCTCGGGAGCCGCGAGTCGGGGATTGACCGGCGCCAGGATGGCGCCGCAGTGCAGCGCGGCGAAATAAGTCTCGAAGAAGCGGTGGCAGTTGCGATGCAGGATGACGATGCGCTCCCCGGGCGAGACCCCCAGCCTCCGGAAGGTGGCCGAGAGCCGCAGGATGCGCCGGCGGGCATCGGCGTAGCTCAGCGATTCGCCGCCGCAGGCGACGGCGCACCCTTCACCCCTGCGCTCGAGCGCCTCGTCCAGGATTCGGGTCGCCAGCATCCTCTCTCTCCACCGTGAGCGCAAAACGCCGCCACGGAATTTCGGCTATCATAGAAAATCACGGCGGTCGCCGGCAACGGCGGCGCCGCGGGAGAGTCCTTCTGGAAGACGTCCTGACCGAGCTCCAGCGTCTGTGCGGCGGAGAGGAGATTCCCCTCGACCGCGCCGTTCTCCTGATCGCGCGCTCGGAGTATCCCGATCTCGATCATGCCCGCTACCTCGCCGAGCTGGACCGCCTGTCAGGGGTGACCCGGCGACGGCTTCCCCCTTCGCGCGATCCGCTCGAGATCCTGCAGGCCTTGAACCATGTCCTCATCGATGAGGAAGGGTATCGTGGCAACCAGGAGGACTATTACGATCCGCGCAACTCCTTTCTGAATGACGTCATCGATCGCAAGCTGGGCATTCCGATCACCCTCAGCGTCCTGTACCTGGAGGTTGCCCGCCGGCTCGCCTTTCCGCTGGCGGGAGTCTCCTTCCCTGGCCATTTTTTGGTGCGTCACCGCAGTGAAGAGCGCGACTTTTTCGTGGATCCCTTCCATCGCGGCGAGATCCTGACTCCGGGAGAGCTGCCGGGACGTCTCGCCGATCTGTTCGGCCCTGAAAACGCCGCGGAAATCCTGAAGAAGAACGGCAACCGCCTGCCGGAGGAGTACGTCACCCCGGCCGGTCCGCGGGACATCCTGCTCCGCATGCTCACGAATCTGAGAGAAATCTACCTGCGCCGGCGCGACCTGGGGCGAGGCCGGCACGTCGTGGCGATGATGCTTGCGCTGCATCCCGATTCGGAGCAGGTCCTCAGCTCACTCGCCGCCATCCGCAAGATCGAAGCCTCCCTCAACTAGTCTAGGAGCCGCCCGAAAACATGCCGCCGGTCCCCGACGTTCCCCGCATGGCGAAGGTGGTCGCCACGCTCGGTCCCGCCTCGCAGAGCGAATCAATCCTCTCCGGCCTGGTCGGCCTGGGAGTCGATGTCTTCCGTCTCAACCTGTCGCACGGGACCCGCGACCAGCACCGCCGCAGGATCCGGCTGGTGCGGCGGCTGGCCGCGAAGCTCGACCGCCACGTCGGCATCCTGGTCGACCTGCCCGGACCC
>DASTZC010000105.1 GCA_035764505.1 Candidatus Polarisedimenticolia bacterium | reverse complement strand
AGCGTCAGGATGTCCTGGTAGTCGCGTCCCAGGATCGGCAGCTCGGCGATGAAGGTGGAGGTGAAGGTGGTCGAACCGGTGACCGTCTCGGTGTCGATGGTCTGGCTCTTCCCCTGGACGCGCACCGTCTCCTTGAAATCGCCGGCCGGCCGCAGGACCACGTTTTGCTCGAGAGTTCTCCCCGGTCCCAAGGAGAGATCGGAGAAGACGATTGTGGTGAACCCGGGGAGCGAGACGGTCAGCTCGTACCGTGAGCCCGCCGGAAGCGCCGGAAAGCGGAATTTCCCTGCAGCGTCGGTGATGGCGCCCTGCTCGTGAAAGGCGAGATCCTGGTTGCGCAGGACGACGGTGGCACCCGGCAGCGGCTTGCCGCCGGAATCCAGGACCGTTCCCTGAAGCATCGCATCGCCGGCGGCACAGACGACTCCCCCCGCGGCGACAACCGAAATCGTGCCGACGATGAGGATTGATCGGAGAGTGTTGCGCATCTCGCCTTCTCGCCGGCGCATTGCTCCAGGCCCGCATGCCGCCATGCGGAGAAGCTCAATCCGTACTTGACCTTAGTCCTCGGGGAAGCGGTAAAGCTCCGTTGGCTTCCCTCATACGACCAATAGGCAGTTTCGTCAAGCGGAAAGGGATTCAGGCGGTTGGCGCGGGACTTTGTCCCAGGAGGCTTCGTCGTGACGGCGCACGGGCTCAGAAGTCGATCTGGAAGCCGATCTGGAAGCGGCGGCCGAACTCGCGCTCGCCGACGAGCAGGACCTTGGCGGGGACGATCACCGGCCGCGGATCGTTCCGGAAGTAGCTGACGGTGGCGCGCCGGTTCTCCAGATAGTAGACCCGCAGGTCGTCGCTGTTGAGGAGATTGTAGATTTCCATGAAGGCCGATGCCGCCGCCTTCCCCATGACGAAGCTCTTGGTCACGCGGGTGTTGAACAGATAGGCGGGAGCATTCCTGTGGGTATTGCGCGCTTCCTGCGTGAAGCCGTAGCCGCGGTTCGTCACGCGGCCGTAGAGCAGCCGGCTCTGTGTATAGCCGACGTTGTCCTCGTCGGAGTAGTGGACCACGTTGGAATAAGGGAGGCCGGAGGCCCAGGTGGCCGTCCCTCCCAGCCTCCAGTCGTGCGGCAGGAAGGCGATGGCGCTGAACTTGGCGACGTGCGTCTGATCGTAGTTGAGATACCCGGGCTCGTATTCCGCCAGGGCCGGATCGTTGCCCAGAGTGGAGCGATACGACTCGGCGTCACCTCGCGACTTCGAGAAGGTATAGCTGGCCTCCATCTGCCAGCGCCGCTTGAGCCGCCGAGCGAACTCGAGCTCCCAGCCTTCGTAGGCCTGCTCGTTGTAGTTGCCGAGGCGCATGACGCGGTTGAAGAACAGGTTGTAGATGTAGAGGTCGGGAGCGCCGTTGGGCAAGTTGGTGCATTCGGTGCGGTGATTCTCGCGGACGTCGCAGTCGGCGACGCCGAACAGATCGGTGAATTTTCCGGTCGCCGGATTGATCTCGGTGTGGTGGTTCAGATCGATGTCTTGAAGCTGGTCGTGGTACTTGCGATTGACGTAGCGCAGCGAGACGAGCACCTCGGGGGCGAGCTCCCGGCGGAACCCGGCCGTAAACTCGTCGGAATGGGGGGTGGAGAGCCCACGGTCGATCTGGTAAGCGGAAGACGGCGATCCGAAGAGAGGATTGCCGAAGCCGTTGTCCGGGAGGTAATAGTCGTTGACCCAGTCGCCATCGAACTGGTACTGGCGGCTGACCGTGTCGGGCCCTTGCTCCAGCACGGCCGTTCCCAGAAACAGCTTGTCGTAGTAGCGTCCCCAGGACCCGAAAAGCATGGTCCTGCCGTCGGCCCAGGGGTCCCAGGTCAAGGATAGCCTCGGGGCGAGGTTGGAGTTGGTGATCCTGAAGCTCTCGGGCGCGCGAGTCTTGCTCGAGTAGCCAAAAACGCCCGCCAGGTTGTTTTGGCCGCCGGTGAGGGAGGCGAGCAACCCGGAGAGCACGTCGACGTCGAGGTTGTGACGGGTCAGCCGCGAGAAGGCCATCTGCCGCATGCGGGACATCATCTGCGCGAGCGGGAGATCGGTGCCGGCCGCGCAGGAATGGAGGGGATCGCTGCACAGTCCCGGGATTGACAGAGTGTCCAGCGTGTTCATGTCGAGGCCCGAGGACTCCATCAGGGTCCGGAACTCGTGCCCCTCCTGGACCGGATCGAAGGTCGTGTAGCCGAAGGATTCGATGTCCTCGTAATCAAAGCGCACCCCCAGGCCCACGGTGAGGTTGGGGATCGGCTTCCAGGTGTCCTGAAGGTAAAGTCCCAGGTTGTCGCCCGTCGCGGTGTTGTTGACCTGGGAAGGCAGTCCCTGAATGGTGCTGAGGCGGTCCGCGTAGAGGCGTCCGTCCGAGGGCCCGTAGCTGAAGGTCGAGCGCTTGCTGAGGGACACCTCGGGATAGAAAATCAAGGGACGCTGGACCGTGTCGCTATCGTACCCTTCGTGCTCGTAGACGGCCCCGACTTTCAAATCGTGGGTTCCGGCGAGGTCTCCGACGTACAAGGACATGTCCTCCAGCCAGCTGATCCGCTTGCGATGATCCTGATACTGGAAGCGTCCCGGTCCGTACGTCCTGCCTTCGGCATCCTCCTGAAGGTCGAGATCCGGAGGCAGCGGCTGGCGGTATTCCCCCGGCTCCTCGACACCGTTGCCGTTGGCGTCGTTCCAGAAAGGGGCCGACGTGTAGCCTGATTCACCCACGACGTCCAGGACGCCATTGCCGTTGCGATCCTCGGTATCGAACCGGCCGTTGCCGGCGGTACCCGGGGCGGCACCGTCCGGACAATAGAGAAAGCCGGGGTAGCAGTAGAGCCCGACGTCTTCTTCGGGATCGACCTGCCCATTCAGGTTCGTGTCCTCCTCGAAGTCGAGCCAGCCGTCGCAGTTCAGGTCTTCGTGGTCGTACCCTTCGCAAAGCCAGGCGATGTTTTTGTCTCCGTCGTGGTCGAGGTCCTCCCAGGGCTCCACGGTGTAGTCGTAGTTGACGTCCTCCATGACGTCGTAGAAGCGATCGCGATCCCAGTCCTCCCCCGGATCCCTCTCGTGGGCCTCGAGTATTCCGTTCTGGTTGCCTCCCAGATCGGGACGGTTGTCGGTGTAGAGCATCCCGTTGCCGTTGGTGTCGGGGTCCGTGGTGGGAAGCTGCTGGAAGCGGTTGTCGAACCAGGCGAGGGAGGATTCGAGCATGGCGTCCGGGGTGAAGACCGAGGAGCCTCTCAGCGTCAGCGTGGGTCCGCCGCGCGAGAGGTAATAGCCGGAGTCGAGATGGTCCGTGGTCTGTACCCCCTGGTTCTCGCGGCGCTCGTAGTCGTTGATCAACGAAAGCGACAGCCGGTGCGAGGGATGTGCCTGCCAGCTGAGCTTCAGGAACTCACGGTGGCCGTACAGAGGTTGGATGTAGGCCTCGAAGACGTTGTTGACCGGAGTCTCCTCGTGAATCATCTCGCCCGCCAGGTAGTACCAGAGATGGTCGCGGACGATCGGCCCCGCGACCGACAGGAAAGGCTTGATGTCGGAGAAGTGCTGCTCCAGGAGCGCCGACTTCCCGGTCAGACCGCCGCTGAGCTCGGGGTCCTCGACGCCGGCGCCGTCGCCGTCCAGCCGGTCGGAGCGCAGGAACAGCTTGAAGGTCCCCTGGAACTCGTTGCCGCCGGATTTGGTCTGGATACTGGCGAAGCCCCCCTGGGCGCGGCTGTACTGCGCCGTCGCGGCGGAGGTGATCACCTCCAGCTCCTGGATCGATTCGATGTTGAGGTTCTGGCCGTAGAAGCCGGTCAGCGGGTCGGTGGTGCTGACGCCGTCCACCAGGGTGACGACGTCGGTGGAGCGGGCGCCGTGGATGTTGGGGTTGCCGGTGCCGTTCACGTCGGTGACGCCCGGGGCAAGCGTCAGGATGTCCTGGTAGTCGCGTCCCAGGATCGGCAGCTCGGCGATGAAGGTGGAGGTGAAGGTGGTCGAACCGGTGACCGTCTCGGTGTCGAGGGTCTCGCTTTTTCCTTTGACCCGGACCGTCTCCTTGAGCTCGCCGGCCGGCCGCAGGACGACGTGCTGCTGGAGGATCTTGCCCGGATCGAGGGAAAGATCGGAGAAGACCACCGTGGCCAGGCCGGGGAGCGAGACCGTCAGCTCGTAGCCCGATCCCGGTGGGAGAAGCGAGAAGCGGAACTGCCCGTCGGTGTTGGTGACGGTCCCCTGCTCCTTAAAGGCAATGTTCTGGTTGCGCAGGACGACCGTGGCGCCGGGCAGCGGCTTGCCGTTGGCATCGAGCACCGTCCCTACCAAGGCGGTGTCGCCGGAGGCGCAGGGGACTCCCGTGACGGCGAAAGCCAGAATCGCGCCGAGGATGATGAGAGTCCGGCCCACTTTCGCGCTCCCGCATTGGGTCGGCGTACACCGGCCGCGGGTTCGCACCTGTTGCTGATCTGCTGAAGTAGCGGACAGCTCCGTTACCTTCCAAATACGACCAATTCGTATCTGGGTCAAGTGGAAAAGCGGGGCCTGGACCCACGGGTCTTTACGAGAATTGTGATGGCAATACTTGCCGAAGAAAGGACTTATCCGCTCAGAAGTCGATCTGGAAGCCGATCTGATAGCGGCGGCCGAAGTCGCGCTCGCCATCGACGATGACCTTGGGAGGGATGATGATGCCGGTGTTGTCCCGCGCGCTGAAGAACACGAGCCGCGCGGGAATGTTCTCGATCGAGTGAATACGCAGGTTGTCGCTGTTGAGCAGATTGTAGACTTCGAAGAAGGCCGAGGCAGACGCCTTGCCGACCACGAAGCTCTTGGTGACCCGCGCGTTGAACAGGTAGGCGGACGGGTTGCGGTGCGAGTTGCGGTCCTCCTGAACGTAGCCGAAGCCGTTCTTCCCCAGGTAGCCGTAGACCAGCCGGCTCTGGGCATACCCGACATTGTCACTGTCGTCGTAGTGGATGACGTTCGAATAGGGAAGCCCCGAGCTCCAGGTGGCCGTGCCTCCCAGCCGCCAGTCCCCCGGCAGGAAGGCGATGGCGTTGAACTTCACGACGTGGCGCTGATCGTAGTCGAGAAAGCCCGCCTCGAACTCCGTGAGCGACGGGTCGTTTCCCTGCTCGGCGAGGAAGCTCTCGGCGTCGCCCTTTGACTTGGAGAAGGTGTAGCTCGCCTCCATCTGCCATTTGCGCTTCAGGCGCCTGACGAACTCGAGCTCGTAACCCTGGTACTCCTGCTCGTTGAAGTTTCCCAATCGGTAGACGCGGTTGAAGTAGATGTTGTTGATGTAGAGATCCGGGGCGCCGTCCGCATTGTTGGAGCAGACTCCCGCCTGGCACTCGGTGTCCCCCAGGCGATCGGCGAACTTCCCGGTGGAGGGTTCGATGTCCGTGTGGTGATTGAGGTCGACGTCCTGGAGCTGATCGTGGTACTTGCGGTCCACGTAGCGCAGCGAGACCAGCACTTCGGGAGCCAGCTCGCGACGGAACCCGGCGGTCCATTCGTCGGCATGGGGAGTCGACAGGTTGCGATCGACCTGGAAGGCCGATAACGGGGATTGAAAGACCGGAAGACCAATCCCGTTGTCGGGAAGCCTGTTGTCGTCGACCCCGTCGTAGTCCCACAGATACATGCGGTTCACGGTGTCGGGCCCCTGCTCCAGCACCACGCTTCCGAGAAAGAGCTTGTCGTAATACCTTCCCCACGACCCGAAGACCATCGTCTTGCCGTCGGACCAGGGATCCCAGCTCAGGCTGAGGCGTGGGGCGAGATTCGAGTTGGTAATCTCGAACGACTCCGGCGCGCGGGTTTGCACCGGATAACCGAGCGCCTCATCGAGGTCGGAATGGCCCCCGGTCACGCCGGACAGGAAGGTGGAGAGCACGTCCACGTCCAGGTTGTGACGCGTCATGCGGGAGAAGCTGCGCTTGCGGAGCTGGGACTGGAGGGCCGCCACCCTGCCGGGGCTCCCCTGGCACGAGTAGAGTGGGTCCAGGCACAGCCCGGGGTTGGCCACATTATCGTAGATGTTCGAGTCCACTCCGGAGGCGTCCAGGAGGGCACGGAACTCGCTGCCCTCCCTGACCGGATCGAAGTGAGTGTAGCCGAAGGAATCGAGCCTCTCGAAATCGTAGCGGACGCCCAGTCCCAGGGTGAGGTTGGGAACCGGCTTCCAGGTGTCCTGCAGGTAGAGGCCCAGATTGTCGCCCGTTGCCGTGTTGTTCACCTGGAAAGGGACCCCCAGGATCGTGCTGACGCGGTTGGTGCGCGTGGCGGAGCTGCCGGCTCCGGGGCTGCCGATCGTCCCGCCGGGCTGGTTGGCCGGAGCGCGGCTCGGGCTGAAGATCTTGGGGCGCTGGAGCGTGTCGCTGTCGTACCCCTCGTGCTCGTACACCGATCCCATCTTGAGATCATGCGAGCCTGCGACATCGCCGACGTAGAGCGAAAAGTCCTCCACCCAGCTCAGCCGCTTGCGATCGTCCTCGAACTCGAAGCGGCCTGGTCCGTACGTCCGGTTGTCTACGGAGGTCTGGAGGTTGGCGTCGCCCTGGAGTGGCATCCGGTACTCTCCAGGGTCGGGCCACCCATCGTCATTGGCGTCGATCCAGAAAGGGGCTCCCACGTAGCCCGAATCGCCCATAATGTCGAGCTGTTGGTTGCCGTTGCGATCCTCGGTGTCGAAGCGACCGTTTCCTCGGGTCCCCGGCAGGAAGCCCGAAGGGCAATAGCCCCGGTTCTGGTCGCAGGCGATGCCGACATCCTCCGACGGATCCAGCCGGCCGTTCATGTTGGTGTCTTCTTCGCGATCCAGCTCGCCGTTGCAGTTCAGGTCCTCGTGATCGTATCCCTCACAGTGCGAGCTGAAGCCGCGCGCGACGCCGTCGCGGTCCTGGTCCTCACCGGCATCTTTGAAGGAGTTGTGATTGAGGTCCTCGTACATGTCGAAGAAGCCGTCCCGGTCCCAATCCTCTCCCGGATCGCGCTCGCTGGCGTCGAGGATACCGTCCTGATTGCCCCCCAGATCGGGACGGTCGTCGGTGAAAAAAATTCCGTTGCCGTTGGTGTCGGGATTCGTGGTAGGGAGCCGGTGGAAGCTGTTGTCGAACCAGGCGAGCGATGACTCGAGCATCGTGTCGGGGGTGAAGACCGACGACCCTTTGAGGGTCAGGGTGGGGCCACCGCGGGTGCGGTAGTAGCCGGAGTTGAGGAGGTACTGGCTGCCGACGCCGTCGTTCTCCTTGCGCTCGTAGTCGTTGATGACCGACAGCGACAGCCGGTGCGAGGGATGCGCCTGCCAGCTGAACTTCAGGAACTCCCGGTGGCCATAGGTCGGGGCGATGAAAATCTGGGACAGTGCGTTGACCGGCGTCTCTTCATGGATGTACTCGCCCGCGAAATAGAACCACACCTTGTCACGCACGATGGGCCCCGACACCGACAGAAACGGCTTGATATCGGAGAAGTGCGCCTCGGTGAATTTCACCTGGTCCTTGAGACCGCCGCGTAGCTCTGGGTTCTCGACGCCGGCGCCGTCGCCGTCCAGCCGGTCGGAGCGCAGGAACAGCTTGAAGGTCCCCTGGAACTCGTTGCCTCCGGATTTGGTCATGATGTTGGCAAAGCCCCCCTGGGCCCGGCTGTATTGCGCCGAGGCGGCGGAGGTGATCACCTCCAGCTCCTGGATCGACTCGATGTTGAGGCTCTGGCCGTACAGGCCGGTCAAGGGATCCGTGGTGCTGACGCCGTCCACCAGCGTCACCACGTCGGTGTCGCGGGCGCCATGGATGTTCGGATTGCCGGTGCCGTTCACGTCGGTGACGCCGGGAGCCAGGATCAGGATGTCCTGATAGTCCCGTCCCATGATCGGCAGCTCGGCGATGAAGGTGGCGCTGAAGGTGGTGGAGGCGGTGACCTTCTCGGTGTCGATGGTGTCGCTCTTTCCCTCGACGCGGACGGTCTCTTTCAGGTCGGTGGCCGGCCGGAGCACGGCGTTCTGCACAAAGGTCCTGCCCGACTCCAGCGAAAGGTCGGAGAAGACGACCGTGGCGAAGGTGGGGAGGGAAAAGGTCAGCTCGTAACGGGATCCCGGGGGAACGAGGGAGAAGCGGAACTCCCCCTGGGCATTGGTGATCGTCCCCTGCTCGTGGAACGCAAGATCCTGGTTGCGCAGGACGACGGTGGTCCCCGGCAGCGGCTTGCCGTTGGGATCGAGGACCGTCCCCACGAGAGTGGCATCCGTGGCAGCCAGGACCGGGAGACAGGCGCCGACAAACAGCCCGGCGAGAAACATCAGATTCCGGATAACTCCCCGCATCCCCCACCCTGCACGGGGAACCGCACGATTCCTCGCGGCGAC
>DASTZC010000104.1 GCA_035764505.1 Candidatus Polarisedimenticolia bacterium | reverse complement strand
CGGAGAGGCGGCGCGCATCGAGCGCCTGCTGCGGCTGCTCGGACTGCCGGTGCGGCCGGCCGGCCGGATCGACGCCGCACGGCTTCTCGAAACGGCGCGCTCCGACAAGAAGGCCAGGCAGGGGACCATCCGCTACGCCGTCCCGTCGCGCATCGGCGCGATGGCCCGCAGCGGCGGCGCCTACACTCTTCCGATTGGGGCGGCGCTGATCCGCAGGTCATTGAAGTATTAAGATCGAATCCGTCGAGCCGCCGGGTTGCGAGACGCAGCGGCCCATGGCCGCTCCACAAACGAAGCGCCCCGCGTACCTTTGTGGCTGCGCAAGCAAGACGCAACGCCGCAAGGCGGGATGGATCGGCAGCCGAAGGTTCAGTGCAGGAGCTTTCTCAGGGCAGCCAGCAGAAGCAGGAGGCCGAGGCCATAGAGCGCCGGACGCAGCAATGCGCCGGCGCGCCGGGCCGCGGGAGGCCGGAGCGGAACCGTGTCGTCGAAGTTATCGGGAAGGCGGGCAGGGCGGGATCGGCGATGCGCCTCGGCCAGGGCCGCCATCGCCTTCAGGTGAGACAACTCGGGCGCCGAGTCTTTCTGCGCGGTGGTCTCCGAGTCCCAATCCACCGGATGCCCGTCGCTGATCGCCTGGGCGACCTTCAGCAGCGCTCCATCGTCATCCCGCTCTTCCATCGGAGACCTTCATGCCCCGCACGAGCCGCACCAGCGCGCGGGCGATGGCCGCCCGCGCGGCGTTCGGCGTGGGATAGCCGAGCGCTGCGGCGATTTCGTCATAGCCGAAGCCCATCTCGAGCCGCAGCATGATCGCCTCCTGCTGGGTGCCGGGGAGCGACTGCAGCGCGGCATCGTAGCGGTCCAGCGCTTCGCGACCGATGGCCGCCTCGAGGGGAGACGGGCCGGCGTCCGGAAGAGGGTCGGGCAGCGTATCCCTTCCAGGCCAGCGGTCGACACGGCGTATCTGATCGGTGATGCGGTTGAGCAGGACGCGCCGCAGGTAGGCGAGGAAGGAGTCTTCCCCGTCGAGGGGCAGGGAACCGAGGTGGTTCAAGGTCCGCAGGAAGGTGTCCTGGACCAGATCGTCGGTATCCAGCAGGTCGCGGGCCCGCGCCGGCAGCCGACCATGCGCCCAGCGGCGCATCGGCACCAGGAAGCGGCACAGGAGAAGATCCCGGGCGCCTGCGTCCCCCGACTTGACGCGCTGGATCAGGGCGGCAGTCGACTCCCCACTGCTCGCTCCTGGTGCTTTCGCATCGGACGGGACGTCGTCGCTCACCTGGATCTCGAAGAGGCTGGAGCCGCGGTGCGCCGGGCAGGACTCGAGTGCACCCGTCGACGCCATTCATACGGCGAGCGGCATTGCCTGTCAAGCGGTACGGATGCACGTCCAGGATCTCCAGCAGGGCTTGCGACGGCCAGCGGGGAAGGGGCGGGAGCGGAGCCGCAAGGAGGGAGAGGGATTCCTCCCTGCGCCATGTAACCATGTGCCTTTGCTCCGCCCCCGCGGCACCGTCCCCAGGGCCGGGGGGAGTGGAAATCCCCACGGGGATACTCCGGCTCGTCTGCGGGACCGGGTCGGCTCCAGGGCTCCATCCCACGAAGTCGACTCGGCGCTCGAGCTTCTGCTCCACGGCGGACCGGTGCCGGCCGCCCGCTCATCCCTGGGAACGCATGGCCATCTCTTCGATACGCGCCACGCACCCCGGGGTCGCTCCCGGCCTCCTAGAGGGGGCCTATCCTGTATAACGCGTGCCGGCGCCGATCCGCACGAAAAAAAACCGCGGCTTCCGAGTGGGCACGTCCTGCCAGACTTTATTAGTCGGCCAGCCGCCGGTCGAGGTTCGGACGTCATCAAAAAACTGTGGCTCCCGGATACGGGGCCCGGGCCGGCCGTCATCCAATCAATCCCGCGGGCGGTTGATGGGCCGGTGCCGATTTTGCTAAGGTGCGGGCGCCATGAAGCTGATCGTCCTGGGGGACATCCACGGCAACCTGCCGGCTCTCGAGAAGTGCCTCGCCGAGGCGCGCCGTGAGGGGTACGACCGGATCCTGCACGCTGGGGACCTGGTCGGTTATGGGCCCGACACCGACGCCGTCATTCAGGCATTGAAGGGATCCGGCATCGGCGGCGTGCGGGGGAACTGGGACGAAGCCGTGGCCTGGGAGATGGATACACCCGGAGTCTGGCATCCCGACTTACGGACCGCCGAGGCGGGCCGTATCTCCTACGCCCCGACCTGCGAGAACACCACCCCGATCGGCCGCAGTCTCCTGGGAAACCTGCCCTTCGAGGTTCGCTTCAGCGAGGGGGGCATGAGCTTCCTCCTGGTGCACGCCAACCCGATCGACGCGGTGACCTATCTCTTCGAGGAGACCGACGAGCTCACCTTTCGCGAGTATGCGAAGGCGGCGGCGGTGGACGTGATACTTTTCGGCCACACCCATCGGCACTTCCACCGGCAGGTGAAATCGCACCATTTCATCGGCGTGGGGAGCGTCGGAATCCCGTCCCCGGGGGACGCACGGACCGGCTATACGGTGGTCTATACGGGAAACATCGGCAAGGGAGTGGACGTCAACTTCCGGCGCTTCGACTACGACACCCGGCGTCTGGCGGAGCGCTACCGCGAGCGCCAGCTGACCGATCCCTTCGCCCCGCTGCTCGCCGCCACCGCCTGACGCTTCCTCATAGAATCTCCCCGGCCTCATTGAGACAGCCTTCCCGGAAGCGAGCGGGCCGCAGCGGCGTCGCATCGATGGATAGCGACCGTCCCGTGGAGACGATCTCCGCCAGGATCTGACCCAGCGCGGGAGCATGCATGACGCCGTGACCCGAGGCGCCGGTCAGGCAGAAGAAGTTGTCGCATTCGGGAAGAGCGCCGACCAGCGCGTGCCGGTCGGGGGAGATCTCATACAGCCCGGCCCAGCTGGCGGAAACATCCACCGGCACATCGCGCAGCGCCGGGATCCTGTCGCGGGCTTCCTTCATGAGGGAATCGATCCAGACAGGCTCGACGAGAGTGTCGTAAGGATCGGGGGTGGCCGGCGGATCGGGTCTCAGGAGCAGCACCCTGCCATCGCGGACCCGCACGTGGAACCCGTTGCCCGCGAAGATCGTCATCGGCATCCCTTCCGGAAGCACCCGGGTCACGGCGGTGGCCGCCACCTGGCGCTTTACCGGCTTCACGGGCAGCGCAATTCCGGCCAGCTCCGCCAGCGGCGCGGCCCAGGCGCCGGCCGCATTGACCACCACTTCGCAGGCGACGCTCCCTCGTGATGTCCGCACGCGGCAGATCCTGCCGCCGGGACCAATCTCCAGATCCTCCACCTCGACGTCCCACTCGATCCGCAACCCATGGCGCGAGGCCGCCGCCAAGTAGCCCTCCAGGATCTTCAGGGGCCGGATGAAACCGTCCGTAGGACACCAGGCTCCTCCCAGGATTTCCCCGGGGGCGAGACAAGGCTGGATCTCCAGCGCTTCGCGCGCATCGACGAGGCGTGCCTCGAGGAGCCCGCACGCATGCTGCGTCTCCAGGGCGCCGCGCAGCGAGTCCGCCTGCGCCGCGCTTTCCGCCAGCACGAGGTAGCCGGCCGGCAAATATCCGGGGTCCACGCCGGTCTCTTCCTGGAAGCGGAGCAGCTTCTGGCGCGATAGCAGGGAAAGACCGATGTTCACGGGGGTGGAGAACTGCGCACGAAAGCCGCCGGTCGCCCGGCCCGTGCTGCCCAGTCCGGGAGCCGGATATCGATCGAGGAGAAGAAGATCCTTCCACCCCGCCGCGACGAGATGGAAAGCGGCGCTGGCACCGAGAACGCCGCCGCCGATGATCACGGCCGAGGCGGAGGAAATCATGCCGGGAATCTGTCTAGTAGAGGAAGAACGCAACCACGCCGGTCACGCTCGCTCGCGGGCCCGCAGCAGATTGAGGGCCGAGCCTGCCTTGAACCATTCGACCTGCTCGGCATTCAGCGTGTGCCGCAGCTCGAACTCCTCCTCGGAGCCATCCCGGTGGGTGATGCGCCCCAGCACCTTGCTTCCGGGGGCCAGCGCGGGGAGATGGAGCAGGCTCAGGCGGTCTCCTTCCTGGATCCTGTCGTAGTCGAGCAGGTTGTTGAAGGTCAGGGGCAGGAGCCCCTGCTTCTTGAGATTCGATTCGTGGATGCGCGCGAACGAGCGGGCCACGATGGCAGCGGCCCCGAGATGGCGCGGCGACATCGCGGCGTGCTCGCGGCTGCTTCCCTCGCCATAGTTGGCGTCTCCTACCGCCACCCAGCGGATTCCCTGGGCCTTCAGCGCCCGGGCGATCGCCGCCAGCGGCTCCTTGGCCCCGGTGAGAGGGCTCAAGCCGGTGCCCGGCTCCTTGGTGAAGGCATTGACCGCGCCCAGGAAGAGGTTGTCGCTGATCCGATCGAGGTGCCCCCGGTAGCGCAGCCACGGTCCCGCCGGGGATATGTGATCGGTCGTGCAGGGACCCTTTGCCTTGAGCAGGACCGGCAGATTCAGGAAATCGTTGCCGTCCCAGGCAGGGAAGGGGTCGAGGCGCTGCAGGCGATCGCTGTCCCCGGCAATCGTGACGTCGACCGATTCATCCGACTCGGCAGGAGCCTCGTATCCTTCCGAGGGCTTCACGAACCCTTTCGAAGGAAGATCGGGCGCCGGCTCGGGGGGCTGCAGCTTCCACGGCTTGCCGTCGCCCGCCGGCAGCGTGTCGGTGAGCGGATTGAAATCGAGCCGCCCCGCGATCGAGTAGGCGATGACCACCTCGGGGCTTCCCATGAAAGCGAGCGTCTCCGCCATGCCGTCGTTACGGCGAGGGAAGTTACGGTTGAAAGAGGTGATGATGGCGTTCTTGCGCGCCTCTCCGGGCGGCTTGCTCGCGAGGTCGTCGCGCTGCCACTGGCCGATGCACGGGCCGCAGGCATTCGCCAGCACCTTGCCGCCGAGGTTCTGCAGGACCGCCATCTGCCCGTCGCGCTCGATGGTGGCGCGGATCTGTTCCGATCCCGGCGTGACCAGGAGGGGAATCGCCACCTTCCGGCCGTGAGTGATTGCCTGCGTGGCCACGTCGGCGGCGCGGCCGATGTCCTCGTACGAAGAGTTGGTGCAGCTGCCGATGAGAGCCACCGACAGCGCTTCGGGATATCCTTCCCGCCGCACCGCCTCCTTGACCTGCGACAAAGGTCTCGCGAGATCGGGCCGGTGCGGCCCCACCAGGTGAGGCTCCAGGGTGGAGAGATCGATCTCCACGATGCGCGAGAAGAAGCGCTCGGGGTGCTCCTCCACCTCGGCGTCGGCTTGCAGCAGGGCCACGTGGCGCTGCGCCAGGTCGGCCAATCCGGCGCGTCCTGTTCCCCGCAGGTAGGCGTCCATGCGCTCATCGAACGGAAACACCGAGCCGGTGGCGCCCAGCTCCGCCCCCATGTTGGTGATCGTGGCCTTGCCGGTGCAGCTGATGGCGCGCGTCCCCGGGCCGAAATACTCCAGCACGCGGTTCGTGCCTCCTTCCGTGGTGAGAAGTCCGCACAGGTAGAGGATGACGTCCTTCGGGGCGGTCCAGCCCGACAGCCTGCCGGTCAGCCGGATCCCGATCGTCTCGGGATAGAGGACCTCCCAGGGGAAGCCCGCCATCACGTCCATCGCGTCGGCGCCCCCCACGCCGCAGGAGAGCATCCCCAGCCCTCCGGCGTTGGGGGTGTGGGAATCGGTTCCGATCAGCAGGCCCCCGGGAAACGCGTAGTTCTCCAGAATCACCTGATGGATGATCCCGGCGCCCGGCCTCCAGAATCCGATGCCGTACTTGCGCGAGGCGCTGCGCAGGAAATCGAAGACCTCGCGATTCTCGCGAGAGGCGACCTCCAAATCGCCGCGGGCCCCGTCGCGTGCGCGAATCAGATGATCGCAGTGGACGGTCGTAGGTACCGCGACGCTCTTCCGTCCGGCGAGCATGAACTGCAGCAGCGCCATCTGCGCGGTGGCATCCTGCATCGCCACCCGGTCCGGGCGCAGCAGGAGATAGCTTTTTCCTGGCCGAATCTCCTGCCGCACCGGATCTTCAGCATGCCCAAGGAGAATTTTTTCCGCCAGGCTAATGGGTCGGCCAACCCGGCCGCGAATCGTGGCGAGACGCTGTTCCATCCGGGAATAGACGCCGGTGACGAACTCGGGCGTTGAGTCGATGACGTGCATGAGGTCTCCTGAAAAGGAGGGTATCGTATCGCCTCGGCCTTCGGAGGTGCAAATAATGGGACCGCGGCGGGGCCTCTATTCGGCTCCATTGGCCCGAAAGGCGTGCCGGGCGCTGATTTCTCGCGATCAGAAATTTTTCAGCAACCGAATTCCCGTCAAGCCTCAATGCGCCGGGAGTGCTGCTCTCGAACCGCGCATTTCTCCGACTGCCCTCTTCAAACGCCTTTTTGCGTCATACATTCCTAGCGAGGGGTTCGGGCGTCGAAATCCTGACGCCCCTTTCAAGGTTTCGTGCCCAATTCGAACCGGGTTTTGCCCTGGCAAAACTCGCGTAAACAATTCTGCCCTTTCTATTTGACTAGCATGGGGGCGAAACCTAGAATAAGCCCAACAAGGGGGGTTTCCCCGACGGACGAAATTCAAGGCGGCGAGCACGAATGACCGGAATGAAGCTCGGTCGATTCGAGGTTCTGCGCGAAATCGGAAAGGGGGCCATGGGTGTTGTTTACCTGGCCCACGACCCGCGAATCGACCGAAAAATCGCCATCAAGATGATCCAGATTCCTCCCGGTGTCTCCGAGGAGGAAGCGCGCGAAGCGCGCCACCGCTTCGTCCGCGAGGCCCAGGCTGCCGGCAAGCTGGCCCATCCCAACATCATCACCATCTACGACGTCGTGGAAGATCCGCAGCGGACATATATCGCCATGGAGTATATCGATGGCGTCACGCTGGAGACTTTCACGAAGCCCGGCTCCCTCCTGCCGCTCGCCACGGTGCTGTCCGTCATCACGCAAGCCTGCTCGGCTCTCGACTATGCCCACAAGAGCCAAGTCATCCACCGGGACATCAAGCCGGCGAACCTCATGCTCATGAAGGGTGACCTGCTCAAGGTCACCGATTTCGGACTCGCCAAGAAGCCCGACGCCAACCTGACCCAGGCGGGGGTGCTCATCGGCACGCCGAATTACATGTCTCCGGAGCAGATCTCCGGCAAGCCGATGGACGGGCGCAGCGATTTCTTCTCCCTCGGTGTGGTCCTCTACGAGCTGCTCACGGGCGAGCGCCCCTTCGGCGGGGACACCATCTCGACGATCATCTACCGGATTCTCTACGACGAGCCGCGGCCTCCCCGTATCGTCAACGAGAAGCTGCCTCCCGCGTTCGATCAGATTCTCAAGCGGGCCCTCGCCAAGGAGCCCGCCGATCGCTTCCAGAGCGGGGCCGAGTTCGCCGAGGCCTTGAGCAACTATTCCACCTACCACTTCAAGCGTCCCGTCAGCACGGCGGCCCCCACACTGAGGGTCGGCCGCGAGGAGTCGGGGCCCACGGTGCTTCGCCCGCGCGACCGGTCCCGCGCCTATCCGCGCAGCGTGCCGGCGCCTTCCTTCCCGCTTTTCGCCGGCCAGCCGCTCAAGATCGCGGCCTGCGTGCTGCTGGCGATGGTGGGGCTGGTGCTGTTCCCGCGCCGGGTGCACGAGATCGACCAATCGGAGCTCCGTGCGGCGCGCTCGCCGGAGGCCCGCGTCGAAGCGGCGCAGGCGGGTTTCTCGACGCCATTCGGCGCGCCGGCGGTTCCGCAGGCGAAGCTTCCCAGCTCCGGCCGCGAGGCCAGGATCCAGGTCGCCGAGGGAACGGAGCTCTTCCTGGACGGAGAGCTTCTCTCCAAGCCGCTCCTGCGGCTCTCTGAATCGGACGAGAAGGAGCACCAGCTCCTGGCGGTGCAGGGATGCCGCCAGCGCTCCACTCTGGTGACGCTGCGCGATTTCAAGGACGACTACGATCTGCGTTCGCTGGAGCCGGCACAGGGCACGGTGAACATCGCCACCGACCCTCCCAACGCGACGGTGATCCTGGACGGCAAGCCGGCCGGCAAGACTCCCACGGCGGTCCCGATCGAGACGTGCGAGAAGCACTCGTTGCGCCTCGTCCTGAAGGATTACCGCGAGAAGCGCTTCGAATTCGCCGAAGACGCGCCGCTGAGCAAGATTTCCGCAGACCTCGGCTTCGATCACAAGAAGAACAAGCAGCTTTCGATCGCCTTGGAAAAGATTCCGATGGGGGTCGCGCGGCTGGAGCCGCCGCCGCCCTTTCCGATGGAGGCCACCTTCGTCTCCGCGGAGGGGAAGTCCATGAGCCCCGACATCAAGAATGGAGAGCTCAGCCTCCCGGAAGGGAAGCTCCAGCTCCAGCTGGTGAACGAGAAAGTCCGCTTTAAACGGTCGATTGAAGTGGAAATCGTGGGTGGCGAAACGCGCTCGGTCCGGGTCGAATGGCCCTCGCTCGGGAAGCTCTCGGTTCAGGCCGAGCCTTCGAACTGCAAGGTCTACGTGGACGGGATATTCCTGGATAATCCTCCGGTTTTCGAACATCCCCTGGTCGCCGGCGAGCACGAGATCCTGGTCGTGCCCGAAACGGATCATGACCAGAAGCAGGCCCGCAAGATCACCATCGAAAGCGGCCTGACCCGGCTGGAAAAATTCACCTTTTGATGCGGTTCTCATGACACTGCCGAGGCCCGCCCGGTACCTCACGGTCCTCCTCGCCCTCCTCTTCCTCTCGCTCCCTGTTCTCGGACAGGAGAAGGGGATCGCGCAGGCTCTCTACGAAAACGCCTTGCAGCTCCTGCGCACCGGGAAGACGGAAGAGGCGCTCAAGCGTTTCGAGGAGATCTACACCAACTACGCCGCCGCCGACCGGGCCCCTGACGCGCTGTTCCAGGCGGCCACCTACTACTACCCGTATACCGAGCTCGAAGACCTGGGCCAGGCGGGACGCGACGCCATCCAGAAGACGATTCCGCTGCTGGAGAAGATCCGCGGGAGCTACGGCAACTCGGGCCGCGCTCCCGAAGCGATCTACCTGCTGGGGCTTCTGGCCCTGGAGCCGGACAACCCGCGCGCCAACGCGAACGAGGCCTACGCCGCCTTCACGTCGGTGGCCGATGTCTATCCCGACAGCCCGCGCGTGGGCCACGCCCTCTACGGGGCGGCGATCAGCCAGGTGCGTGCCGAGGCCTACGAAGCGGCGCTCGAGGATTTCTCCAGGCTCCTCGAGCAGGTCCCCGATTTCTCCGGGGCGCCGAAAGCGCGTCTCGCTTTCGCCGACTGCCTGTTCCACGCCGGCGATTTCCAGCGCTCCATGGAGGAGCTGCAAAAGGTGCGGGATCTCTACCCCTCCAAGCCGGAGGCGCGGGAGGCTGTCGAGCGGCTGACCCTGCTGCACCGGCTGCGGCTGGAGCCGCTCGCCGGCCGGCCCGTGCGCTATGCGGTGGATGCCGGCTTCAACGGCAAGATGCAGGTTCTCGGAGTCAAATCGCTGGTCTCGATGTCGGCCGATCCCGAAGGGGAGCTCCTGCTCGGCGACGGTCGCGGCGGCAGCGTCGTCAAGGTGGACCCCACGGGAAGGACCATCGCGCGCATCGTCCTGGAGAACGTGTCGGCGGTCGCCATGGACCGCGGCGGCACGCCGGTCGCCGTCGGCGGCGGCGTGGTGGTGTACGGCAAGACGCAGCGGCTCCTGAACCGTCCCGATGCCTCTTCGACCCGTCCGGTCAAGGACGTCGTCTCGCTCGCCGCCGACCGCGGGGGAAGGACCCTGGTGGCCGACGGTAAATCCGGCGAGGTCTTGCTGTTCGGCCGCGCCGGAGAATTCAAGACGGCGCTGCACAAGTCTGCCTCGGGAAAGCTGGCCGAAGTGCGCGTCGGCCTGGACGATCAGGTCTACATCCTCGACTCGAAGGAGAAAACGATTAGCGTCTATTCGGAAGGGAAGGCGGTGTCGCGCCTGCGCCTCGACGAGCCGCCCGCTTCGATCGCGGCTCCCGTCGACTTTGCGGTGGATGATCTCGGCGACTTGTATGTCGTGGACGCTGCCGCGGGCCGCATTGTCGTCCTGGACCCCACCGGCAAGCGGGTGCTTTCCACCATCCTCGCGGACAAGGGGAAAGGAGTGCTGGCGGAGCCCCAGCGGGTCGAGGTGGATCGTCAGGGGAGAATCTACGTCTACGATCGGAGGAGCGATGCCATCGTGCGGTTCCGCTAAGCGAGCGCAGCGCGCGTCCGGCGCCGTCGTGGCGGTCCTGCTCCTGTGGGCCCTGGGTCTTGCGGCCTTTCCCTGCCGGGCGCAGGAAGAGGAGGAGGATCTCACCGCCGAGACCGCCCTCCTGAGCCAGCGCCTGAAGAACGGCGAGGAGATGTTCAACGGTCTCAAGCTGGCGGAGGCCATCGCCGAGTTCGACGCCGTCGTCCAGGCCTACGATGCCGGGAAGCTGCAGGACTCGGGCGCGGATGGAATCAAGATGGTGAGCAAGGCGCTCGACCTGCGGGCCCGCGCCTATTTCAATCTGGGAGATCGGACCCGCGCGACCTCGGATTTCGAGAAGCTCCTGGGGATCAGCATCAACTACCCCTTCGACAAGACGAAGGTCTCGCCCAAGGTGGTGGAGCTTTTCGAGCAGGTGAAGCGGGAGAATGTCGCCAGTCTCACCCTGTCCACCGATCCTCCCGGAGCGGAGGTCTATCTCAACGACGAAATGGTCGGGCTGACCCCGCTGGTCAGCCAGCCGGTCATGAAAGGCACTCCGCGGCTGAAGATCGTCCTGAAGGGGTTCCGCGACCACGAGGAGAACCTGGTCCTGAACCCGCGCTCCGAGGTGCGGCGCGAGATTCGCCTCACACCCAGCCAGCGCATCCTGCAGTTCATCACCGAGCCGGCCGGCGTGAGTATCCTGATCGACGACAAGCTGGCGGGCACCACCTTCGGAGTCCTGCCGCACGAGCTGCAGTCTCTCGCCAAGGAAGCCGGGCTCGATCCCTCGCGCAGCTCCGCGCCCCTGCTGATACCGCACATCGAGCCGGGGGCTCACGAGGTGCGCTTCGAGAAGGAATGCTTCGGCCCGATTTCCCGCAGCATCCAGGTGAAGCTGGACGTGGAGCGCAACGAGCCGCAGACGTTCCAGCCGGTCTCGTTGAAGCAGGAGCAGGGGCAGATTCGGGTCGTCTCGCATCCGCCCGGCGCCGAGGTGCTGGTGGACGGCAAGTCGCTCGGGACGACGCCGCTGCAGCAGGCGCCGATCTGCGCCGGCGATCGCGACATCCGCTTGGTGAAGAAAGGGGAGGGGACCTGGTTCGAGCGGGTGCGCGTCAAGCCCGACGCGGTCAATCTTCTCGACGCCACGCTGCGTCCCACGCTCCTCTACCTCGGGACGTCGCGGCTGGACGAGTGGAAGCGTCTCAACTGGAGCGACGAGGACAAGCTCCTGCTCGACAAGCTCGGCTCGCTGCGCACCGTCAACATGGTGCGCTCCGACGAGCAGCTCAAGCAGTTCCGATCCGTGCTGCAGGCCTCTCTGGCCCCGCCCGAGGAGTCGGAGAAGCTGCGCAAAGGCGGCGGATTGCCTGCGGCGAGTGTTCTCGAAGCGCTGGGGAAGTTCCAGGCCGACCTGCTGCTGTGGGGAGTCTCCGTCCAGGAGCAGGGAGGCAAAGGATCCCAGTCGCTGTTTCTCTACTCCGCGGAGCAGCCCACTCCCGACGTGACCCACCTCGACCTGTCCCGCGACACCGACGTCCAGCAGTTCGTGGTGCGGCTCGATCGCACGCCGGATCTGAGGCGCCCCTGGATCGGGGCCGCCTTCGCCGACACGCTCATGGGGGAGGGACCCGTGGTGGTGCGCGTCGTCAAGTCGGGCCCCGCCGCGACGGCCGGGCTGCTCCCTGCCGACCAGGTCCTCACCGTCAACAGCCGCAAGGCTTCGGAGTCGGGAGCTCTCTCGCTTGCCCAGAACGACTGGAAGACGGGGGATGCCGTCTCGCTGACCGTCGGCCGCGATGGCGCGAGCAAGAGCCTCACTTTCAGCGTCGGGGAGTCTCCGATCCTTATCCCGCTCTATTCTCCGGACATTCTCTACAACAAGGCGCTGGCTGATTATCGTCAGCTGACGCGGGGCGGTGACGAGCCGCTCGACCGTGCCCTGGCGCAGGTCAACCTGGGCCTTGCCTTCATGCATTTCAAGGCCTACGACAAGGCCCTCTCGGAGTCCTTCAGCCTGGTGAACCTGCCGGCAGGCAGCGGCATCTCGCGCGGCACCGTCCGCTATTACCAGGGGCTGTGCTATCTCAAGAAAGACCTCGTCCCGGAGGCCCGCACGGCCTTCCAGGAGGCCGCCGCCGCGACCGAGGCGACCCTCGATTCCAATGACGGTCCGCCGGTCGCCCCCCGGGCCAAGAATCTGCTCCAGTAGCGCAGAAAAAGGCCTTTTCCGTTGACCCGGCTCCGACAGTTCCCGTAAAATCGTCTATCGCGCAAAGAGTCTGCGGCGCAGGCCTTTCCGGCCGCCCGCGTCCCTTTTATCCTAAGGATCACCGCCGCGAGATGGCCATCCGCCGGGTAATCCTGATCTTCGTCTGCCTCGCCTTCGCGCTGGCTCCACGTGTCGACGCCGGAACGCTGGAAGAAGACTTCCCTACCTTGGGGACCGTGCGCTGGGGCCCCTTTCGCGCGCGCCCTTATTTCATGATCAAGAACGTGGGGTATGACAGCAACGTCTTCCTCGAGGACGGGACGCCTACCTCCGATTTCACTTCCACGGGCGAGGCGGGGCTGAGGCTGTTCAGCCTATTCGGCCAGCGCGGCGTCATCCAGATGGAAGAGATCTTCGATTATGTCTGGTACCAGGACAACGACGATCTCAACCACTTCAACAACGCCTTTCAGGGAAAAGGGGCCTATTACATGCGGCGCGGGCGGGCCTTCGCCGAGCTTCGCCTGCTTTCCGTCGAGGACCGTCCCAGCAGCGAAATCGACTACCAGACCCGCCGTACCGAGCGCTCTTTCGGGACCGGCTGGGAATTCGTGTGGCCCCATTCCTCCCTGCGCTTCCGGCTCGGGCAGGACCATTTCGGCTACGACCCAGGGTCCGAGGAAGGTCAGAACATCCCCGAGGCCCTGAACCGCGAGGAGAAGCGCGTCACCATCACCGGCTCCAAGCGCATCCTTCCCAAGACTGATTTCCTGTTGGAGTGGGAAGGCCGGCGCATCGATTTCACCGAGCCGGCCGGCGAGCCGAGCGATTCCCGCTCGCGCCGCATCTCGACCGGGTTCAACTTCGATCCTTCGGCTTTCATCCGTGGCTCGGTCAAGGTCGGATGGCAGGACCTGGAGCCCGACAACGATCTGTTCACAGGGTATGCGGGGATGGTGGGGGACGCCATCCTGGTGTACCGCTTCAGCGGACACACGGCCCTGGAGATGCGCGGGTTGCGGCAGACGGGCTTCACCACGGCGGTCAACAACATCTATTACCTGGAGACAGGCTACGGCGCGACTTTGACCCAGGCCCTGGGCGATCGAGTCGCCGGAGAGGTCGGAATCAGCCGGGGCGAGGTCGATTTCCCGCGCTCCACGCTGGCCTTCGACAGCGAGCACCACGAGCTGGTTTCGGGGCACCGCGTCGATGACATCCGCTCCTATTTCGTGGGTGCCTCGTACCGCTACTCCGCGCTGAGCCGGCTCGGGCTGCGACTTGGGGTCTGGGAGCGCAGCTCGACTTTCGATTTCCTGAATCGGCACCGCTTCACGGCCCAGATGATCTACGCATACAACTTCTGATAAGATATAAGCCTCTCTTTTTGAAGGAGTTCGCTCGAATGCCAGCTTCCTCCCGCGGACGGGGGGCGCCCAGACTGAGAGCCGCGGCGCTGCTCCTCGCCGCCGCCCCTCTCCTTCTTTCGAGCGCCATCGGTCAGGATTCGATCGCGACCCTTCTGGAAGTGCGACCCGACACCGCCACCGCGACGATTCGTTTCATCTGCAGTGCCTCGTTTGTTTTCCAGCAGGCGCAGGACTCCGATCCCAGCCGCGTCGTGGTGGATCTCCGCGGCGTCCGCAACGGACTCAAGGAGAAGGTAAATTTCAAATCGGAGCTCGTGCAGGAAATCTCGGTGGCGACGCATTCGGCCGAAGGAGTGGAGGGGACGCGCGTGATCCTGCAGCTGCGCCGGCCCATGCCGGTCCTGCTGCAGCAGGAGAAAGACGCGCTGGCGGTGATCCTGGGAGGCAGGGAGGGGCCGCTGCCGGTGAAGCCCGCCTCTCCACCCGCGCCCACGGCGCCGCCGGTGGCCGGCAAGGCCACGGTTGCCGGGACGGGCGTGACGGTGCCCGGGATTCGCAGCGACTACATCATCGGCAAGGAAGACCTCCTGGAGATCGGCGTGTTCCAGCAGCCCGATTTGACCCGCACCGTGCGCGTCTCCGGCGACGGCACCATCTCGCTGCCGCTGCTCGGGGTCGTGCCGCTGGAGGGTCTCACCACGACGCAGGCGGAAGGCGCCCTGCGCGACCTTCTCAGCGACCGCTACCTCAACGATCCCCAGGTCTGGGTTTTCGTGAAGGAGGCGAAGAGCAAGAAGATCAGCGTCGTGGGAGCGGTCGAGAAGCCCGGCACCCTGGAGATGCTCGGCAGCCGCACGCTGCTGGAGGCAATCTCGGAGGCGGGCGGGCTGACGCACCAGGCGGGCAAGGAGCTGCACGTGCTGCGCACCGATCCCTCCGGTGCGACCACCCGCATCGACATCGATCTGGACGACCTGATGATTCACGGCAACCCGGAGCTGAACATCCCACTGCAGCCGGGCGACGTCCTCAACGTTCCCATCGACCGCATCCTGCACGTCTACGTCGACGGCGCCGTGCGCAAGCCGGGGGAGGTCGAGTACAAGGCGTCGCGGCCCCTCACGCTGCTGCAGGCGATCGCTGCGGCCGGCGGGCTGTCCGAGCGCGCCTCGCAGAAAGGGATTGTGGTGATCCGCACCGGCGACACCGGGGCGCAGTCGACGACCAAGGTTGATCTCAAGGCGGTGCGCAAGGGAAAGCAGGACAACTTCGTCCTGCAGAACGGCGACAGCATCTACGTCCCGGAGACTTTTTTCTGATGGAAGCCGGTACAACGAAGGAAATCAATCTTCTCGATTACTGGACCGTTCTGCAGCGGCGCCGATGGGTGGTGTTCACGGCCGTGGTGGTCCTCCTGGTCACGGTGACGCTCGGGTCCTTCCTGATCGCCCCGACCTACCGCTCCGTCTGCACCCTGCAGATCGAGCGCGAGCAGCCCAACGTGCTGGAGTTTCAGCAGGTCCAGCCGGTCGGCTACGACTATATGTCGTACAACGACTTCTACCAGACGCAATATCGCCTCATCTCCAGCCGCAACGTGGCCCGCAAGGCGGCCCACAAGCTCGATCTGCGCAACGATCCCATCGTCAGCCGGATGGTGTCCCGGCGGGGCGGGAAAAGCATGCTGACCCGGATGTTCGAGGTCTTCCGGAAATCCCCCCTCGACGAGATCCCGGACGATCCCGACAAGCCCTACCTCGAGTTCGTCCTGGCGGGCCTCGACGTGAGCCCGCTCAAGAACACCCATCTCGTGGAGATCTCCTTCGTCAGCCTGGATCCCGAGCTCTCCTCGCGCATCGCCAACGCCGTTGCCAATTCCTACATCGAGTTCAACCAGTCGGCGCGCTACGACAGCACCGCACAGGCCAGCGAGTTCATCGCCAGCCAGACCACCGAGCTGAAGAAGCAGATCTCCGATCTCGAGGGGCGGCTCAACCAGTACGGCAAGGAAAAAGAGATCATCGGGCTGGACGACAAGCAGGACATCACCAGCCAGAAGCTGGGGCAGCTCAACCAGGACGTTCTGGAGGCCCAGGTCGAAACGTCGCGCAAGGAGGCCCGCTACCGCGGTCTGCTGACCACGCCTCCCGAATCGATCAAGGAGGTCTCGCAGAGCAACCTGAACCAGCAGCTGCGCGAGAAGGCGGCCGAGCTGGAGCGCGAGTACACCCAGAAATCGAAGCAGTTCAAGCCCGACTGGCCGGAGATGCTGCAGCTCAAGGCGGAATGGGACGCGGCTTTGTCCACCCTGGCCACCGAGTCGAGGAAGATCTACGACGACACCCTCAAGACCGCCAAGATGGAGTACGAGGAGGCCTCGGCGCATGAGAAGACGGTGCGCGCCGCGCTGGAGGATCAGAAGGGCGAGGCGATCAAGCAGAAGCAGTACGGCGTGGAGTACTCCAGCCTCAAGGCGGCGGTCGACTCGAAGCGCGAGATCTTCAACAAGCTGATGCAGCGGGAGACCGAGACCGGCTCCTTGTCGAAGCTCAAGAACGCCGGGACCGGGAACGTCTGGGTGGTGGACGCCGCCGAGATCCCCGATCACATCTTCCGCCCCAACAAAAAGATGAACATCGCGCTGAGCCTGTTCGTGGGGCTGGCGCTGGGCGTCGGGATGGCATTCTTCCTGGAGTATCTGGACAACTCGATCAAGTCCACCGCCGACATCGAGAAGTACATCCATCTCCCGACGCTGGGAACGATCCCGATGGTCATGACCCTTGCCGCGGCCGGAGAGCCGACGGGGCCGAAGCGCCTGCGCCGGGATCCGGTGTCCCCGGCCGTGGACCTGGTGACCTTGCGCGACCCCGGGTCGCCCGCCTCGGAGGCCTACAAGACGCTGCGGACCTCGCTCCTGCTGTCGACCGCGGATGCCCCTCCGAAGCTGATCGTGGTGACCAGCAGCGAGCCGCAGGAAGGCAAGACGGTGACGACGCTGAACACGGCGATCACCCTCGTGCAGAGCGGCAAGAAAGTGCTCCTGGTGGACGGCGACATGCGGCGTCCGCGGCTGCACAAGGCGATCGGAGCCGTCAATGCCGTCGGATTGTCCAGCTATCTCTCCGGCAACGCGGAGCTGGATTCGATTGTTCAGGAAACCCAGATTCCCAATCTGTTCCTGGTCTCCAGCGGTCCCATCCCGCCGAACCCCTCCGAGCTGCTCGCCTCGGAGCATTTCGACTTCCTGCTGGAGACGCTGCGGCGCAGCAGCCGCTTCGACCATGTCATGATCGACTCACCCCCGCTTCTGTCGGTGGCCGATCCGGTCATCATGGCGTCCAAAGCGGGCGGGACCATCCTGGTCGTCCAGTGCGGGCGCACCGCGCGCATGGCGGTGGCGCGCGGCCGCGAGAAGCTCACGCAGGCCAAGGCCAACATCCTCGGCGTCGTCCTCAACGACGTGGACATGCGGCATGGCGAATACTACGGGAACCAGTACGGCTACCATTACCGGGCCTACCGGTACGAGTCCGCCCCGGAGCGGGGTGAGACCGCGGGAACCGCACCACCGCCGGTGCCCTGAAGCACCTTTTTCTCGAGCTCCGTTGTTGATCAGCCAATCCGGGAAGCCCGGCGAGAGCCGGCTGGAAGCTCTGCTCGATCGGTCGATCCGAGCCGGGTTGGTGCTGATCGTCGTCCTGGCGCCGCTGCCGTTCGGGGCCGTCGAGCCGTGGGCCACCTCGGCGCTGGAGCTGGGCGTGGCCGCCGTGGCCCTGCTGTTCCTGTACCGGTTGTTCCTCTTCCCGGCCACCACGCGGATCGAATTCTCCCCGCTGCTCGTTCCCGCGGTCGGCATCCTCGTCCTGATGGGGATGCAGATCATTCCGCTGCCCGAGCGCGTAATCGGAGCCCTCTCTCCCAAGACCAGCGAGCTGTACCGCGATGCCCTTCCGCGGGGCTCGGCACCCGCGGACGACGTGTCGACCGCCGCGGCGCCGACTCCCGGAAAAGCGCCGGACCCCTGGCGGCCGATCTCCCAGTCCTCCTTCGCCACGCGCACCTATCTCCTTAAGGGGGTGGCTTTCACGCTCTTCCTGTTCCTTTTTCTCAATGCCTTTCACGAAACGCGTCAGGTGCGCCTCGTGCTGTACGCGCTGGTGGCCGCCGGTACTTTCCAGGCCTTCTACGGGGTTCTGGAGTATGTGAGCGGTCACCAGCACATCTTCCTCTACCAGAAAAAGTACTACACCGACGCGGCCACCGGAACCTTCATCAACCGCAACCACTACGCTGCTTTCCTGGAGATGGCGCTGCTGTCGGCCCTCGGATTGTTCCTTTCCCGCCTGCGCGAGCCGCACGCCGGGGAGACCTGGCGGGAGCGCCTGCTGGCCCTGACCGACCGCCGCGCCAGCCTGAACCTGGCGCTGCTCCTGGGCATCGGCATCATCGCCGTCGGGCTGGTGCTGTCCTATTCGCGTGCCGGCATCATCCTCGGAATGGTCGCGGCGGCGGCCTTCTGCCTGTTCCAGCTGCGGCGGGGCTGGTCGTTGCAGAAGACCGTTCTCGTCGGCGTGCTGTCGGCCGCGGTGCTCGTTCCCGCTTACGGCGTGGGCTACTGGACCCTCACCGGCCGGTACTCGCTGCTCACGACGGAGCTGACGATGCCCGGGGGGCGGATGGCGGTCTGGAAGAAGACGCTCGGGATCGTGCGGGACTTCCCGCTCACGGGAACCGGCGTGGGGACCTTCCAGTTCGTCTTTCCCCGTTACCGAGACGCGACGACCACGGCGTTCTACGATTATGCCCACAACGATTACCTGCAGGTCCTCTCCGAGGCGGGGCTGATGGGAGGGATCCTGCTGGCGCTCGCCGTGGCGGTGATTGGCGCGGCCTGGATCCGCCGCGCGGCGCCGATGGGCTCGGTACTGCGCTCGGCCTGCGGCTTCGGCCTGCTCGCCGTGGCCCTTCACGAAATGGTCGATTTCTCTCTTCAGATACCGGCCAATCTCCTGGCCTTTACCCTGCTGGCGGGGTCGCTGCTCGTCCTGGGCAAAACCGGCGGGGAGCCGGAGGAAGGAGTGCCCCGTGCCTGACCGGCGGAGCTGGCTGCTCTTCCTGGGAATTCCGGGTCTCCTCCTGTACGCCACCTTCGGGGTGGCGCAGCTGCGCTCGGCGCACGCGCTCGCCGAGTTCAAGGCGCTGCAGAAGGCCTACCCTCCCGACAGCCTGAAGGTCCCGCCCCCGGAAATCCAGGCCCGCAAGATGGGAGCACTGCTCCTGGCGGAGCGTCTCGCTCCCGACAACCCGGAGCCGGCCTTCCAGCTGGGCCTCCTGCACATGGTGAAAGCGGAGGTCGACAGCTTCAACCCCGCGCCGTCCGAGGGCGATGCGGAAAAGCGGACGCAGGCGTCGCTGCGCGAAGGGCTGCGCTGGATCGACCGTGCCATCGAGCGGAATCCGGGCGACGCGGAGGTTCACTTCGTCAAGGCGACCCTGCTGCAGAACCTGGACGGCTCCGTCGGCGAGGAGAATTCCGCCACCTCGCAGGAGGTGCACCACCTCCTGCGTCTCGCGGACCGGCTCGATCCCTACCGTCCAGGGCTCCATTTCCGGATCGGCTCGTTCTGGATCTCCCTCGGGGAGAAGGACGAGGCGCGCCGCGCCTTGACCGTGGCCCTGTCGGACACTTTCCGGTTCGCGCGGCCGGTCTTCAATCTCCTCTGGTCGGTGGTCGCCGACGCGGATGAGCTGGCCGATTTCGTGGGCGACGAGCCGCTGTCGCGGGCGATGCTGGGCGATTTTCTCTGGATGCACGGCTACCGCGAGCAGGCCCAGGAGCAGTTCGACAAGGTCGGCGCATCCCCCAGCTTCGACTATCGTACGGGCGAATCCCTGATCGTCCATTATCTGAGGGAGTATCAGGCGGAGAAGGCGCGCGGCGTCATCGCGCGCATGGAGCGCTTCGAGCCGAAGCTCGCGCCCTTCTATCGGGCCCGGCTGGAGCTGTTCCGCGGCAAGGCCTATGCGCAGGAGAGCCGCTTCCAGGACGCGATTCCCTGCTACGAAAGCTCGCTCGCATTGGACCCCGCGAATGTCCAGAGCCATATCGAGCTGGCGGAGGCCTACCTGCAAGAGGGCCAGCCGCAGAAGGCGATCGCCCGCTTGCGCTTCGTTCTGTCCCGCTCGCTGCCGGTCCCCCGGGATATTGCCGCCCCTGGAGAGATCCATTACAGCCTGGGACGCGCCTATGAGGCGCTCGGCGATCGCGAGGGTGCCCTGGCCGAGTATCTTCGCGCCTCCTCGGAAGATCCGGGAAATGCCCTGTTCTCCGAAAAGGCCACCACTCTCACGCGGGGGCTGTGAGAGCGATGCCCGACACGCCTCTGTCGTTGCCGCGTGGCTTGAGCCTCTGGTGGACCGATCTCCCGACACGCCGCACGCTGT